>NZ_JAKRMZ010000002.1:0-139172 GCF_022345915.1 Corynebacterium sp. ACRQP
GAAGCCTGTTTTAAGATGAGGTTTCATTTGAGGTTCCCAGAAGACGACTGGGTTGATAGGCCGGACCTGGAAGCACAGTAATGTGTGGAGGCGACCGGTACTAATACACCAATAAACACACTTCGCAACACCGATCATGGGTGTGAACACCGCGAAAACGAACACAACCAAGAGCACATATGCTCCGCGTCCACTGTGCAGTCACTGACACAACACACCAACACCACCGCACGGTGTTGCCCGACACAATTACATACTGCTGACATGATCAGCCGTACACGCCCCCACAGGTGTGTCGGTGGTTGATGGCGGCGGGGAAACGCCCGGTCCCATTCCGAACCCGGAAGCTAAGCCCGCCCGCGCCGATGGTACTGCCCCCGGGAGGGAGTGGGAGAGTAGGTTACCGCCGACCCAACAACTTCACACAACAAGCACCCGCCACACAACCATTTGTGTGGCGGGTGCCTTCTTTTGGTGTTGCATGTTTGCGGGGTTGCGCATTGCGGACAACACGACCGACACCAACAATTGGTGTGCACCCACAAGCACCCGGTGTCGTGCGGACTTACGCATTGCGGACAACCCCGCCCGCACCCATCATTGGCGGGAACCCACGAATTTCCGTACCCGAGCAAACTTCGCATTGCGGACACCAGCGACACCGCCAACAATGGGTGGACACCAACGGACCTGCCGTCCGGTAGGCGGGGTTTCGTAAAAGCTGACAACAGCGTTTTGCAACCTGGAGAAACACGGGGTGAAAACCGGCCGCTCGTCAACTTCTGCGAGACACCTCTGCCGGCGCCCTTGCGGACGCCGCATTGCGGACAACCACACCCGCACCCATCATTGGCACCAAACTCCGCATTGCGGACAACGGCGGTGCCGCCAACTATGGGTGCACTCCAACGAACTTGCTGTCCGGTAGATGGGGTTTCGCAAAAGCTGACAACACCGATTTGCGACCTGGGGAAACGGTCGCCGGATACCGGCCGGTCGTCAACTTCTACGAGACCACCCCCAGGCTGCCGGCGCCAATGCGGACTTACGCATTGCGGACAACCCCGCACACACCCATCACGATCTAACACCTAAACCCGTTCACAACCACTTGACACAAAGCGACAACCCGCCTCCCCAGAATTCACCTGGGCAAACGTGGCAGCGCTGTCGATTCGTGCACAACCGGTACGCCGCACGTCGCCGCAGGGGCCCCTTAGCTGAGCAGCGGAGACCACCCCCCAGGCTGCCGGCGCCCCTGCGAATTCCGCCCTGCGGACTCCGCATGGCGGACAACCGCGGCCCCACAAACAATGGGTCTACACCCAGCAATCGAAGTAGGGGCTTCCGGTGCGCCAGCCCGCCGAGCTACAGCAATGGCCACTCGTCTTTGAGTCGGAAGTCCCGAACGCACCCGCTCAATGGGTCGGTGAACTCTAGACCGGTGCACCTGAGCAGCATCGGTACGGCGAAGTCCTCGTCGTCGGCAGGCAACAATGTGGGGTAGATGCGGTCGCCAAGAATTGGGGCGGCCTCCGCCATCATTTGCACGCGTAGCTGATGTGTGCGTCCGGTTTCTGGCTGCAAAACATACCGCCCTAGGGCGCCTGCAACCCCGTAGCGCCTCTGCAACGAGGCCTCCAGGCCAGGGTCGAGGCGGGAAACGCTGTCAACCACTGTCGCAGCGTTCGGTTCTGCGCCGGGCACCAGCCTCGCCGCGGGTTCGCCTGACTGTTTGGTGAGGTGGTGGTGCCAGGGGGTGGCCGGAGCGACGTCGTGAAGCAATGCGATTGCTTGGTACTCCTTGCGTACCTCGCGGCGCGCGAAAAGCTCCTGGTAGGCGCCGCGGATTTCGCGGCGTTTGGTTAGGAGAAGGAGCCCTGAGGTGGCTCGGTCGAGGCGGTGCGCGGGCGTGAGTTCTTCGTTCCCGGTGGCGCGCCGCAGTCGCACGGTCGCGGTTTCGGTGATGTGGGAGCCGCGGGGCATTGTGGCGATGAATGGCGGTTTGTCCACGACGAGAAGGTCGTCGTCCTCGAACACTGTGGTGATCTGGTGGGGGACGGGCTTTTCGGGGGCCGGGCGGCGGTAGAAGAACACGTCGGTGCCCGGTTCCAGCAGGTCATCCGCTGCAATGGGGGAGCCATCTCGCTTTACGACGAGACCTTCGGTGAACCTCGCCAGCACCCCATCCACGTTGTCCTCGGGGTGGCGGTGGCGTTGGGTGGACACCAGTTCCCAGATGAAGTCGGCGGCCGTGATGCCTGGGCCTTCTGGCACGCGGGCGCGGGTGGCGCCGAGGCCGTCGCGGGGCGGAAGCGGCCCCGTCTTCTGAGTCTTTTTCCGTGCCATGTGTGTAGTAGATTAGCCGCCATGGATTTAGGAGCATTGGTTGAACCGCTGACGGCATTTTTCTCCGAGGGCATCGGCAAGGCCATCATGGATGTCTTGAGCGTGATCTACCAGGTGTTGTTCCCGGCGAACGCTCCGGCGGCGACGCCGCAGGAACTGCCGCGCTAACCCGTCCAACGGCAGTAGACTGGGGTTATAACCAGCCGATCCGAGGAAAGGTTTGCACATGACCCAGGAAGATATCGTTGTTGTTGCCGTAGACGGCAGCCCTGCCTCCGACAATGCAGTCCGCTGGGCTGCGAACACGGCGATGAAGCGCAACATCCCGCTGCGCCTCGCGGCGGCGTACTCCATGCCGCAGTTCCTCTACGCGGAGGGCATGGTGCCGCCGCAGGAGGTCTTTGACGAGCTGCAGCGCGAGACCCTGCAGACCGTGGACCGCGCACGTGAGATTGCGCTCGAGATTGCGCCGGACCTGCACATCGGCCACGCGGTGGCGGAGGGTTCCCCGATTGACATGCTGCTGGAGATGTCCAAGGAATCGACCATGGTGGTCATGGGCTCCCGTGGCCTGAGTGGGATCTCGGGCATGGTGCTCGGCTCCGTGTCCGGTGCCGTCGTCTCGCACGCGTCCTGCCCGGTGGTGGTCGTGCGCGAGGACAATGCGGTGACGGAGGCGAACAAGTACGGCCCCGTCGTGGTCGGCGTGGACGGCTCGGACGTGTCGCGGCGTGCTACCGAGGTGGCCTTCGAGGAGGCGGCCGCGCGTGGCGCGGAGCTACACGCGGTGCACACCTGGGTGGACACCCAGATCCAGGGCCCGGGCGCAGGCTACGCGGTGTCTGAGGACCACTGGCAGGCTGTGCAGGCAGAGAAGGACGAGCTGCTGGGCACGTACCTGAACGAGCTGGCAAAGCAGTACCCGGAAGTCGTGGTGAAAAAGACCATTACCCGCGACCGTCCGGTGCGTGCGCTGGCCAGCGCCGCGCAGGACGCGCAGCTGCTGGTCACCGGTTCCCACGGCCGCGGCGGCTTCAAGGGCATGCTGCTGGGCTCGACCTCCCGGGCCCTGTTGCAAGAGGCGCCGTGCCCCATGATGGTCGTGCGTACACAAGATTTGTAAGCGAATTGTTACGCAATTGCATGCGATGCGTTGCCCGCCCATTTCATATCGGGCGCATAATGGCTCCCGTACTGATTAAAGCAATTAGAAGGGTTTGAAACACTATGGCACCTGCAATGGGTCTTATCGGCTGGATTGTTATCGGCGGTCTTGCCGGCTGGATCGGTTCCAAGATCCAGAACCGTGACGCGCAGATGGGCATCGGCTTGAATATCGTGGTCGGCGTCATCGGCGGTCTGCTTGGCGGCTGGCTGCTGTCCTTGTTCGGCGTGGACGTCGCCGGTGGCGGCCTGTTCTTCAGCTTCCTCACCTGCCTGCTCGGTGCGGTGATTCTGCTGTGGATCATCAATCTGGTGACCAGTAAGCGTCGATAGGCAATACGGCGGAATCCCTCGGGTTGAACCCGGGGGATTTTTTCGCGCCCGGTGGACTATACGTACCGGTTTGTCTATATTGATATGCGACCGACGCACGAAGGAGTTTTCCTTGGCCACCACCAGCAAGAAAAAGCCCGCGCAGCGACGCCGCGACCGGCCGAGCCCGCGCCAGCGGTTGCTGGACGCTGCAACAAAACTGTTCACCGAAGAAGGCATCCGCGTCATCGGCATCGACCGGATCCTGCGCGAGGCAGACGTGGCCAAGGCCTCGCTGTACTCGCTGCTGGGCTCGAAGGACAACCTCGTCATCGCCTACCTGGAGCAGCTGGACGAGCAGTTCCGCGCCCGCTGGGGCGAGCGCGCCGCGAAGGCGCCGGACGCGGACGCGAAAATCCTCGCATTTTTTGACATGGCTATCGACGAAGAGCCGGACAAGGATTTCCGCGGCTCGCCCTTCCTCAACGCCGCGGGCGAATACCCGCGCCCCGAGGTGGAGTCGGAGGAACGCATCATTGCGGCGTGCATGGCGCACCGCTCCTGGATGCACGAGACCATCACCGCCCTGCTGACGGAGAAGAACGGCTACGAGTCTTCCGCGCTGGCGGACGAGCTGCTGATCTTCCTCGACGGCGGGCTTGCCGGAGCCAGGATCCTGCACAGCGTCGAGCCGCTGCGCACCGCCCGCGCGTTGGCGGAGAACACGCTGGGCGCGCCGCCGCCGGATTACTCCATCTAGCGCGCCGACGCTACGCTGAGCCGCATGACCACGGCCCCCATGCACACGCAGCCGCGCCGCGTCACCGCCTCGCAGGTGATCGGCGAACTCCTGCTCACCGTCGGCGTGCTGCTGCTGCTGTTCGCGTTCTACGAGTCCTACTGGACCAACATCGCCTCCGGCAAGATGCAGGACGAGGTGCAGACCCGCCTGGAGGAGCAGTGGGTCAACCCCCGCCAAGCCAAGGTCACGCAGCTTGGCGACGCGTTCGCGCGCATGTACATCCCGGCGTTCGGGCAGGACTACCAGTTCGCCATCGTCGAGGGCGTGCAGGAGCACCAGCTGCTCACCGGCCCCGGCCACTACCCGGGCACCCAGAACCCGGGCGAGAACGGCAACTTCGCCGTCGCCGGCCACCGCGTGGGCAAGGGCGCCCCGTTCAACGACCTCGGCGCGCTGAAGGCCTGCGACGCCGTGGTGGTGGAAACGCAGACCGAGTGGGTGACCTACCGCGTGCTGCCGATGTCGCAGGACCCCGGGGAGCGCCGCAGGGAAGGCATCGGCTGCCTGCCCGGCGAGCTGAACGAGCGCATCGCGGCCGGCGACTACGCGCAGGTCAAAGGTCGCGAGATCACGCTGCCGGGCGACATTGAGGTGGTCAACCCCATCCCCGGCAACCGCTCGACGAAGGTGGAGCCGGGCATGGAAGGCCTGATCACGCTGACCACGTGCCACCCGCAGTTCTCCAACGCGGAGCGCATGATCATCCACGCGGTGCGCACGGAGGTGCAGCCGAAGGACCCGTCGGGCGCGCTGCCGCCCGCCATGAAGCCGGCGCAGAGCACGGCACAGAAAGAGGTGCGATAGCAATGTACGCGGCACTGTGGCGCAAGCTTCCCGGCCCCGCTCCGGTGAAGTGGCTGCTCACCCTGATCATTCTGGTGGGCGTGTTTTTCCTGCTCATGGAAATTGTCTACCCGTGGGTGTCGTCGTTGATGCCGTACAACGACGTCGCGGTGTAAAAACCTAGAGCCAACGCGGCACCGGCGGCGCCCAGGCGCGCAGTTTGGCAAGGAGCTCCTGCGGGTCGTCGGCGACGATCATGTGGGCGCGATCTGTGCGCCGCATGAAGCCCTGTTCCACCATGTGGTCGACCATCGCCACCAGCGGCGCCCAGAACTCGCTGCCGAGCAGCCCGATGGGTTTGTGGTGCAGGCCGAGTTGCTGGCTGGTCCATTCCTCGAACAGCTCGTCAAGGGTGCCGGCGCCGCCGGGCAGGGCCACGATGGCGTCGGCAAGCTCGCTCATGCGCGCCTTGCGTTCGGACATCGTCGCCACCACCTCGAGGCGCTCGAGGCCTTCGTACTGCAGCTCGTAGTTGACTAGGTGCTCGGTGAGGACGCCAATGCTTCTCGACGAACCTCCGGCCACCTCACCCATCAGCCCCACCTTCGACCCGCCGTAGACCAAGGTGATGTCGGCCTCCGCCAACGCCTCGCCGAACGCCCTGGCCAGCGCTGTATTGGCGGGGTTGGTGCCCTCGCGCGCCCCGGCGTAGACAGCGATGGCCTCGATCTCGCGGGCCTTCAGCGCCGGGAAGACCTCGCCGCGCAGCAGCGGCGCGATCTCGGCGTCGGGGGCGGCGGGGTCGATCCAGCGCGCCTCGGCGATCTCCGCGGCCGGCGCGGGGGACAGGCCGGCGCCGGGGTGCAGAAACACCGTCGAGGTGACGGTGCAGCCTGGCTCGTTGGAGGCGGGCGCGCTGAACTGGCCTAGGTAGCTTAAATCCTCCGGGTCGACATCGATGCCGACTTCTTCCCTGGTCTCGCGCAGCGCGGTGTCCACCAGGGTCTCGCCGGGCTCCGGTTTGCCGCCCGGGAGCTGGAAGCGCGGGCTCGAGTGCTTGCGCACGCACAGCACGCGGCCCTTGTCGTCGGTGAACACGATGGCGGCTACGGAGATAATCACAGGGCTATTCACAGGGCCAGGTTAGCGATTACTTCCTTGGCCACCGATTCGGCCTTCACGGACTCGTGCTGGTTGGTGAACACCGCCACCGCGGTCGGCCCCTTGGCCACGGCGTACGCTGCACCGATGCGGCCGGGCACGTCCCCGCCGCCGTGGCGGCCGCCGTCCCACCCGCCGGGCAGCGTTGCCGGCTGGGTCAGGTCCACCGGGGCGACGAAGTCCACCACGGCGCGGGCGTCTTCCACCGAGTCCATGTGGCGCACAACCACGGTCAGCTGCGGCTCCTCGGGGTAGGACCAGAACTGGCACGCCGGCGGGTCGAAGCGGGTGTCCGTGCCCACGCCGGTGACGCGCTGGCCGTTGGTTTGCGCGACCCACTCGGTGTCCAGGTAGGGGCACTCGGTCCAGCTGTCGCGCGGGGTGTCGGGGAGTGCTTCTACTGGCAGGGCTGGTTCGGGTGTGGGGGCGGCCGAAGGGTCGTCGATAGGCGAAGGCTCCTGCGAACACCCGGCGAGGGCGAGCACGAACAGGGCGGTGGGTACTCTCAGACGCATGAGCTCCAGATTAGTGCTGTTGGAGCAGCATCCCGGAAAGACCGCGGACTACCGGGCGCTCGATTTGGGCATCACGGTGCTGGCGGTGTGCCTCATGCTCGTCTCCTTCGGTGCGCTCGCGCGCATGCCGCTCAACGAGGCGCTGCTGCACATTGTGCTGACCGCCGCGTTCGCGTTTCTGCTGTTCTACGGCATGGTGGAGATGTACCGCTGGGGCGCGTGGGGGCGGGTGGCCTGGATGCTGGGGGCGACGGCGGTGTGGGTGGCGGACATGACCGTCTCGCCCGTGGCCGTGTACTGGGTGTTCGTGCTGTTCTTCGTGGCGCTGCGCGCCTTCGACAACTGGGTCGGCTACGCGTGGGTGGTGGCGTGCCTGGCCATTTCGATCGCCATGCAGATCCCGGCGGGGCTCACCCTCGGCGGGATCATGGGCCCGGCGCTGTCCGCGGTGGTTGTGGTGGCGATCGCGTACGCCTTCGACACCATCACCCGGGTCAGCCGCGAGAGGCAGCAGCTTATCGACGAACTGCTGGCCACACGCGACCGCCTCGCCGACACCGAACGCGCCGCCGGCGTGGCCCAGGAGCGCGAACGCCTCGCGCACGAGCTGCACGACACGGTGGCGCAGAACCTCTCCTCGATCCAGATGCTGCTGCACTCGGCGGAGCAGGACGTGCGGGCAAGCGGGCTGCCGGAGGGGGTTGCGCAAGTGCCGCTGAGGAAGATGGAGACGGCGCGCCGGGCGGCGTCGAATAACCTGGCGGAAACCCGCGCGATGATCGCCGCGCTCGCGCCGGCGCCGCTGACCGAGTCCTCGCTGCGCGACGCGCTGGCGCGGGTGGCCGGGGACTTCGGCGAGGCCGGCGGCCTGGACATCGGGGTGGAAGTCGACGGCGAGGCCGTCCCGCTGCCCATGCGGGTGGAGGCCGGGCTGCTGCGCATCGCCCAGGGCGCGGTGTCCAACGTGGTCAACCACGCCGAGGCGAGTGCCGCCCGCATCACCCTGACCTACGCGCCGGAGGAAGTGCGCCTGGACGTGGTGGACAACGGCCGCGGCTTCGACGTGGACGCGCAGGGGCTCAAACCCAGCGGGCTGGGCCACCTGGGGCTGGACGCGATGCGCTCGCGCGCCGCGGAGCTGGGCGGAAAGTTGGAGATTGAGTCCGCCCCCGGCGGGCCGACGGCGCTGACCGTGGCCGTGCCGGTTAGGATCAACCAAAAGACTGACCTTGACTCTAACGAGGAGACCGACGTTGATCCGGGTACTGCTGGCTGACGACCACGAGATTGTCCGCCTCGGCCTGCGCTCCGTTTTGGAAGCCGCCGAGGACATCAAAGTGGTGGCCGAGGTAGCCACCGCCGAAGGGGCGATCGCCACCGCGCAGGCCGGCGGCATCGACGTCATCCTCATGGACCTGCGATTCGGTGCCGGCGCGGAAGGCCAGCGCGTGACCACAGGCGCCCAGGCCACCGCCGCGATTCGGGCCAACATGACCAACCCGCCCAAGGTGCTGGTGGTGACCAACTACGACACGGACGCGGACATCCTCGGCGCCATCGAAGCCGGCGCCGTGGGCTACCTGCTCAAAGACGCGCCGCCGGAGGAACTCGTGGCAGCCGTGCGCTCCACTGCCCGCGGCGACGCCACCATGTCCCCCGTCGTGCGCAACCGGCTCGAATCCAGGGAACGCACCCCGCGCTCCTCGCTCACCCCGCGCGAACTGGAAGTGCTCCAGCTAGTCGCGGCCGGTTCCTCCAACCGCGAAATCGGCCGCCAGCTCATGCTCTCCGAGGCGACCGTGAAATCCCACCTCGTGCACATCTACGACAAGCTGGGCGTGCGCTCGCGCACCTCCGCCGTGGCGTCCGCGCGCGAGCAAGGCGTGCTGTAGCGCGCTACTTCGACAGCTTGGCGTGCACCTCTGCCGCCAGCTTGTTCAGGTCCTCGTCGATGGAGTTGTGCGCCAGGCGGCGCTGCTCCGGGTTGGCGTGCTCGGCGTTGCGCACGGCCTGCTCCAGCTCGTCGAGACGCACGCGCGCGTCGCCCTTGAAGCCCTCGCCGAGGTTGTCGGTCTGGTCGATGTTCTGCCGGACGGCGTCGATACGCGCCTTGAGCTCGGCGCCGCGGCCGGAGTGGCGCGCGAGATCCTGCGACGTCAGCCCCAGGCCGGCGGCCCGGTTGTTCACCTGGCTCTGCTGGAACGAGGTCAGCGCCTTGTACACCAGCGGCAGCAGCACAGGCACCAGGATGCGCGCGGCGGAGACCCACTGCTTCGCCTTCTTCTGGGTGATGCCGGACTCCTCAATGCGCTTCAGGTGCGCCTTGGCCAGGTCCTTCTCGTGCTTCTGCTTGCGCTTCAGACCCTTCTTCTCTTCCTTGAGCAGACGCTTTTCCGCCTTGTCCAGGAGCTTGGCCACGCGCTCGTCGGCCTTCGCCTCCTGCTTGGCCAGCTGGCGCGCGTGCGTCTGCGCCGCCTTGACCTCGGCCTTTGTCTTCGCGCGGGACTTGCGGATGGCCTCGAAAACACCCATGGTTGTATCTCCTCTAATCGTTCGCTCTAACGCCCATACACTGTACCTTCCGGGGCACTACCCCTGCCCAGGTATCGTTTGAGGCATTGTGAGTAACGAACCTGTGCGCGCCTCGGACCTTGTGGGCTGCCGCTTCCGCCAGCGGCAGCGCCGCGCGCACCCGGACGTACCCGAATTGCCGGAGGCGCTGCTGCGCCAGCCGCAGATCGACGCCGCCCGCGCCGCCGTGTTCGACCTGCTGCCCGTCAAGCGCGCTCTGGGCGACGGCGCTGGCAAGACCTTTGTGCGCGTGGACATCGACCCTGGCTCAGACTGTGTGGCAGCAACGCAGGATGCTTTACGACGCCGCGCGCACCTGATCACCAACGCCACCCTGACCGGCGCGGTGGAGGGCGTGGACGCGGAAGCCGACGTGGACGTCCTCGTGCGCACCGACGCCGGGTACCTGCCCGTGGTGATTTCCAACCACCGCGTCGCCCGCTCGCACCCGAGCGCCGAGCTGGAGATGATCCCCACTGGCCGGCTCGGGCTGGGCAAGCCACTTGTGGTGGGGGCGAAGGCGCGCCACCATACCGTCGACGGCTACCGCGTCACGCTGGCGCACCTGCTGCTCGGCGAGCGCGCGGACGGCCGCGGGGCGGTCATCGGCCAGGACCGCACGCGCGCGTACCTGTGCGACCCGTCGCGCTACATCGAGCCGCTCGTGGGCGCGCTGCTGGTGCCGCTGCCGACCGAACCGAAGCGCCTGAAACAGTGCGCCACCTGCCGTTTCTGGCCGCTGTGCGAGCCGCGCCTGGTCGAGCTCGACGACATCTCGCTGCTGCTTCCGGGCGGCCGCGGCGACGTGTGGCGCGAGCGCGGCATTGACACAGTGCAGCAGCTTATCGACGAAGCTCCGCCCGAACCCGCCGCCCTCGCCCGCGCCTGGCGCGCAGGCATCCCCGTGCTGCGGCGCCCCGGATTCGCGCCCGCGCCCCGCGCCGACGTGGAGGTCGACGTGGATATGGAGGCCTACCTGGACCAGGGGGCCTACCTGTGGGGCACGTTCGACGGCGCCGACTACCGCGCGTTTGTCACCTGGGACGATGTCGGCGGCGATGCCGAGGAGGAGAACTTCGCCGCGTTCTGGTCCTGGCTGATGGCGCGCCGGGCGGCCGCCCACGCCGAGGGCAAGACCTTCCGCGCCTACTGCTACGCCGCGGGCGGGGAGAACCACTGGCTGCGCTCCTCCGCGAAGCGGTTCGGCTCGGTGGACGAGGCCGAGGTGGCCGCGTTCATCGCCTCCGACGAGTGGGTGGACGTGTTCGCGCACGTGCGCCGATCGCTCGTGGGCACCGACGGGCTGGGGCTGAAGGCGCTGGGCCCGGTCGTGGGCTTTGAGTGGGAGGACGACGACGTCGACGGCGAGCGCTCCGTCGCGCTGCGCCGCGCCGCCCGGTTCGGGGACCAGGCCGCCCGCGACATGCTGCTGCGCTACAACGAGGACGACTGCCGCGCCACCCGCGCCGTGCGCGACTTCCTCGCCGCCGGCGCGCCGGGCGTGCCGGAGTTCGGCGCGGTGTAGCGGCCTACCGCTCCGCCTTCCACAGCGCCGCGGCCACCAGCGTCAGACCACCGAGCAGCACCGCCAGCACCGCAACGAACCCGGCCCACGGCAGTCCCTCGTAGGCCCAGCCGGTCGCGGCCCCCAGGATCGACGAGCCCATGTAGTAACAGAACACGTACATGCTGGATGCTTCCGCGCGGTCGCGCTCGGCGATGAGGCCGACCCAACCGGAGGCCGTCGAGTGGAGCGCGAAAAAGCTCGCCGTGAACACCAGTAGGCCAGCGAGCGCGATCCACAGCGAAGGCGCGGCGACGGCCAGCGCGCCCGCCAGCATCAGCAGCGCAGAGGCCAGCACCACCACGCCGCGCCCGTAGCGTCGTGAAAGTGCCCCGGCGCGTGCGCTCGACCAGGTGCCGGACAGGTACACCACGTACACCAGACCCGACAGCGCGGCGGGCAGCCCGTAGTCCAGCACCGCGCGGAAGCCGAAGAAGTTGTACATGGACACGAACACGCCCATCGCGATGAACGCGGTGGCATACAGCCCCACCAGCCGCGGGTTTTTCAGGTGGCCCAGCATCGCGCGCACTTCCACGCTCGGGCGTATCGACGCCTTCGGCACAAAATTGCGCTGCTCCGGCAACGCCCACGCCGCCAGCGCCGCCAGCGTGAAGGCAACCATGGCGCTGCCGAACATGGCCCAGCGCCAGGAGGTGACCTCCAGAAGCCCGGCCGGGATGAGGCGCCCGCTTAGGCCCCCGATGGAGTTGCCGGCGATGTACAGGCCCATCGCGCCGGGCAGGTCGCGCGGGTCCAGCTCTTCGGAAAGCCAGGTCATGGCTACCGCAGGGGTGCCGGCGATGAGCGCGCCCTGCACTGCGCGAAGGGCGATGAGCTGCCCCGCGGTCTGCGCCAGCGGAAGGGCGAGGCCGAGCGCGGTCGCGCCGAGCGCCGAGACCACCAGCACGCGCCCGCGCCCGTACTTCTCCGACAGGATCGAGGCGGGCACCACGCACAGCGCCAGGGCGCCGGTGGCGGCGGAGACGGTCAGCGCGGCGGTAGACGGGCTGACTGCCAGCTCGGTGGTGAGGGTGGGTAGCAGCGCCTGCGTTGCGTACAAGGCGTTGAAGATGGCCAGCCCGAACGCGAGCATGGCCCACGTTGCGCGGCGATATTCCAGGCTGCCTTTCTGCATGCCCACCATGCTAGGAAATTCGCAGCAGGAATTTCGCAAAACCCCTTGCGCGATAAGGTAAGCCTAACCTAGTATCAATTCTGAGTTCGCAGGGACTCGACGTATCACAGGGAAAGCCAGCGCCCGCCGCCTCCAAAACGGAGGTGGCGGGCGCTGGTGTGAGGGGAGGCGGAGCCGTCGTTAGGCAGATGCCTTTGCGTAGCGCTCGTTGACGTCGTCCCAGTTGACAACGTTCCACCAAGCCTCGACGTAGTCAGCCTTGACGTTCTTGTACTGCAGGTAGAACGCGTGCTCCCACATATCCAGCATGAGCACCGGGGTGAAGTCCACGGAGATGTTGCCCTGCTGGTCGGTCAGCTGCTGGATGATCAGGCGGCCGGCGATGTGGTCGTAGCCGAGCACTGCCCAGCCAGAGCCCTGCAGGCCGGTGGCGACGCCAGCGAACTGCTTCTTGAAGGCCTCGAAGGAACCGAAGTCGCGGTCGATGGCCTCAGCGATCTCGCCGGTCGGGTTGCCGCCGGCGTTCGGTGCCATGTTCTTCCAGAAGATGGAGTGGTTGGTGTGGCCACCCAGGTTGAACGCCAGGTTCTTGGACAGGGCGCGCAGGCGGTCTGGGTTCGCCTCACCGTTGCGCTCGGCCTCGAGGGCCTCGAGCGCGGCGTTCGCGCCAGCAACGTAGGTTGCGTGGTGCTTGTCGTGGTGCAGCGTCATAATCTCTTCGGAGATGTGCGGCTCCAGCGCGTCGTATGCGTAGGGGAGATCGGGAAGCTCGTAAACAGCCATGATTGATTCCTTTCGTCTGCGAATCAGTTGCGGACCCCATGGTAGAGAAAATTTGGGAACAGTGTTGTGGCCGAAGTCGTTGTGTAGGGCATGGGATTTCTTTTCGCACCTTCGCCAAAGCTTGTCGATGTCAGCTCCGCCCTCCCCGGCCGCCCCGAGCCGGTCCTGGCCAACCCGCGCGAGCACGCCGTGCTGGGCACGCCCACCACGGGTCCGTGGCGCGAGGGCCAGAAACGCGTGCTCGTGGGCATCGGCTGCTTCTGGGGCGCGGAGAAGATGTTTTGGCAGCTGGACGGCGTGAACTCCACCTCGGTGGGCTACGCCGGCGGCGTCACTCCGAACCCGACGTACCGCGAGGTGTGCTCTGGGCAGACCAACCACGTTGAGACGGTGGAGGTGGTCTACGACCCGGAAGTGATCACGCTGAAAGACATTGTGAAGACCGCGCTGGAGGCGCACGACCCGACCCAGGGCTACCGCCAGGGCAACGACGTGGGCACCCAGTACCGCTCCGCCTTCTACACCGACACCGAGGAGGAGGCCGAACAGGTCCGCGGGTGGATCCGCCAGTACGAAAAGGACTTGCAAAGCGCCGGGTACGGCGACATCACCACCGAGGTGAAATCCGTGGAGGCCGACGGCGTGAAGTACTACCTCGCTGAGGAGGAGCACCAGCAGTACCTGCACAAGGTGCCCAACGGATACTGCCCGCACCACTCCACCGGCGTGGCCTGCGGGATCTAGCTAGTAGCCGTGCTTTGAGGGGAACCCGTTTTTGGGCATGCGGGTTTTCGTGGCGTCGTTGTGGATCCAGCGCGCCACCCGCACCAGCTCGGGGCGGGAAAGCGCCTGCGGGCCGGCGTCGTCGCCCGCGCCGTGGATGACCGCGTTCCAGTAGGCGACGGTTTCGTCGTGGTAGTTGTGCCCGTGGGGTGAGGGGTAGTCCTTCGACGGCAGCTGGTCGATGCCGATCTGCCAGTACGTCACCAGCGGCATCCAGCGCATCGTGTCCAGCGCGTCCAAGTGCTGGGCGGGCGGGGCGGGCTCGCCACGCGATCCGGGTTCGCGCAGCCAGTCCGGGGCCTTCCACGCCAGGGACGGCTCCCACCACACCACCGGGTCAGAGGCATGCTGGGCGAAGACGAACCGGGGCTCGACCCAGGTGTTGGCGTAGGAATGGCCGCGGAAGTCGTGGCGCAGGTGCGCGGGGTGGGCGGTGAAGCGGACGTGGCGGCCGCCGTCGATAAGCGGGAGGCGCTGCGGGGAGCCCTTCTCGCGGTGACGGGTGAGGTAGCTGTGGTTGCTGGCGAAGCCGGGCGTGCCCGTGAACACGCCGCCTGAGGTTTGCTCAAGGAACTCCTCGACGGTCTCGAACGCGTCCGACACGCCGTACGCGCCCAGCGATTCTCCGCCGACGTAGAGCTTCGGGCGTGTTTCGGGGTCGAGTTGTTCCAGCTCGCTGCGGATTGCCTCGATGAGCACGCGCGAGGAGTTCACCGGGTTCTTGCGGTCCGCCAAATAGGAATACGCCGAGGGCAGGTAGGAGTACTGCATGGCCACCACGGCCGAGTCGCCGCGGGTGACAAACTCGAAACCCGAGGTGTGAAAGTCGTTGATCCAGCCCGTGCCCGCCGCCGACATCACCGCGATGTGGCTGCGCTCGAACGCGCCGGTGCGGTGCATCTCCTCGACCGCGACGGCGGCCATTTCCTCGAAGTCCGGGGCCTGGTCGCGCTCTGTGTCCAGGCCGACGAAGATGCGGATCGGCTCCATCGCCCCGCCGTCCACGAGGCGCTCGATGTCCTCCTTGCGGGGGCCGCCGGCCACCACCGCGCGGCCCTGGCGGCCCATCGTGTTCCAGTCCACCGCGGAATCCGGCGAGCCGGAACGCTCAGGCCGCTTCGGCTGGTCCGCGCCGCGCATGAACTCGCGGTCCAGCTCCTGCGCCTGGCGGCTCACGCGCACCGCGAAGCGGCGCACCACCATCTGGTCGCCAACCAGAATCAGCAGCGCGCCGCCGCCCGCGATCGCCAGCGGCCACGACGCCACCGGCGGCAGTTTCTTGCCCAGCAGCTCGTTGATCGCGTCGATGAACGTCTGGATCGCATCGCCGACAAGCAGCACCACGCCGTAGCCCAGCGTGCCCACCGTGATGCCGAGGATCTGCGGGCTGACCTTGAACTTCTCGTCGCTTTCCACCAGCTTTTCCTGGTGTGCGCGGCGGCGCAGCGACGTGACGAATACGCCCGCGGTCACGCCCGTCATGGCCAGACGCACCGGGTCGGGAAGCAAACTCTGCGGTTCGTCGGAGCGGACGGGGCGGAGGGCCTGCGAAGCTACCGTCGCAAAGCCATGGCCCAGGCCCTGCAACACACCGACGTTCGCGGCAGTCGCCCACCAGCTGTGAGGCAGCAGCGACGGCGACACCGCACCCCACGTCGCCACCTCAGCCCCCGCAAGCCCCGCGCGGAAACTCGGAGGCAAGCGCCGCAGACCACCCATGCGCACGCCCGGGGAGATGTCAGCCAGCACCTCCAACACGCCCATCGGCAACGCCAGCACACCGTCGCGCTTGACGGAATAGCGCGAACGCGCGCGTTGCAGCGCGTCCGGCAGCTGATCTAAAGCGGTGCGGGCTTTGACGAGGAAATTGGAAGGCACGGAAGCGATTGTTCCAAAAATGTTCCGGTCGCGGGGGCTGCTGCGCGCGGGTAGCCTCGCAGCCGTGAGCGAGAAGATGCCCAAGATTGTTGCGCACCGCGGATTCTCCGGACACCACCCCGAGCTGACGCGCCGGGCGTTCGAAGAAGCTTTGAAGCTGCCCATCCACGGCATCGAATGCGACGTGCGCCTCAGCCGCGACGGGCGCGTGGTGGTCTTCCACGACGCGTCGGTCAACCGCACCACCGACGGCCGCGGCCGCGTGGACTGCCTGGACTTCTCGGCGTTGCGGGAGCTCAACTGCGGCACCAAAGACGAGCCGCAGCAGATCATGTGCCTGGAAGAACTGCTCGAACTCATGCAGGACTACCCGGACAAGCACATCTACATCGAAACGAAGCACCCCACCATCTACGGGCCCGAGGTGGACGAGCAGACCTTGCGAACGTTGCGCTACGCCGGGCTGCACGAATCCGAAAACGTGCACGTGATCTCCTTTTCCCACCGCGCCGTGCGCTACTTCACCGAAATGGCGCCCGAGCTGGAAACCTTCTACCTGTTCCGCCTGAAAGAGATGCGGTGGAACCGCAAGAGCCGCATGCTCTCCCGCCCCTACGGCGTCGGGCCTGCGCTGCAGCACCTGCAACTGCGCCAAGAGCTGCTGGGCTACCGGGGGTTGCGCACCTACACCTGGACCGTGAATACCCCGCGCCAAATGCGCTGGTGCGCCGACAACGGCGTCGACGTCATCGCCACCGACCTGCCGGACGTCGCTTTGGCCGCGTACGGGCAGGTGCCGGCCGCGGCGGTGGCGGGGTAGGGAGGAAATATGACTGGAATCATCGCGCACCGCGGCTTCAACGGCCTGTACCCGGAAAACACCCTTCGCTCCTTCGAGGAGGCGCTCAAGCTGGACATCGCCGGCATCGAGTGCGACGTAAACCTGACGGCAGACGGACAGGTGGTGGTCATCCACGACTTGACCGTAGACCGCACCTCTGACGGCTCTGGCGAGGTGGCGCAGATGCCTCTCGACGAGCTCCGCCAACTCAACATCGGCACCGAGGACGATCCGCAGCAGATCATGCTGTTGGACGAGCTGCTGGACCTCTTGGAGCAGTACCCGGGCAAGCACATCCTGATTGAGACGAAGCACCCGTCGCCGTTTGGGGCGGCGTTGGAGGAGGCCGTGGCAGACGTGCTGCGCGGCCGCGGCATGGAGGCGGACGAGCGCGTGCACCTGATCTCCTTCAACCCCGAGGCGATCCAGCGCTTCCACCGCCTGCTGCCTGAGCTGGAGACATTCCTGCTGGCAGACGATTCGTTTGCGCCCGTGGGGGACTGCGGTGCCGGCCCGAGCGTACGCATGGCGAAGGCCCACCCCGAGCTGCTCGACGGCCGGTTCCGTACCTATGTGTGGACCGTGAACCTCCCAAAGGACATGCTGTGGCTGCAGAAGCACGGCGCATCCTTGATTGGCACCGACCTGCCGCATATCGCGCTGGAGACCCTGGTGTAGCGTTCGCGGCCGCAGAGCGGCCGGTACGATTGCGCGCATGGTGCAACGCAAGCCGAAAAAGAAGAAGAACCGCGAGGACCTGCCCGAGGGCATGTCCCGCCGCGAGGCCAAGCTGGCCGCCCGCGCAGCCGAGCGCGAGAAGCTGCAGAAGGACCCCCGCCCGTTCGGCGGCCTGGCCGCAGAGGCCGACCTGGTCGCGCTGCAGGAGTTCGTGCCGTCCGCCGTAGTGAAGTTTGACGTCAAGGGCACGCCGGTGAACATCGTCACCGTGCTGCCGGGCGCCGGTGCCGCGCTGGTGCGCGAGGAATCCGAGGGTGGAGAGCGCTTCGTCGCCCTGCAGGTCACCTCCCACTCCCAGAACCCGGGGCGTGACCTCGCGTACGCCCTGAACTGGGTCGTCGATGCGGCGCCGGGTGAGACGCTGCAGTCCACCGTCGCCGACGGCTCGCAGCCGGAGCTTTCTTCGCTTATCGACGCCTCCGCTATCCCCGACATCACCACCTACCAGGACTTCTCCTGGTGGTTCCCCGAAGGTGCCGCGGTGCCGCCGCAGATCCAGCAGGCGCTACAGCAGGCCAACGACGCTGTCCTGCCGTCCGAGAAGATCGGCGCGGACCTGCCGGGCGCGGTTTGGTGGGTCAACCCCGGCGGCGGCAAGGCACACATCCGCTGGGTGCGTACCGAGGACAACGAGGCGCAGATGCTCTCCGCGCTGGCACGCATCGCCGCGCGCGGCGAGCTGAACCTGGGTGAAGGCACCAAGTTCGCCGGCGTCTTCCGCACCCACGGCCTGGTCGTGCCGGTATTCGACCTCGACCCGTCCGTGGAGGCAGGCTCCTACGGCGAGGCGCTGGCCGCGCTGAACAAGCAGATCGAGGCGGAGTACACCAACGACGCTGCGTTGACCGCCGACGAGCGCAAGCAGCTGGACAACATCAGGTCCCGTCAGGTGACCATCTAGCGCGTGCGTGATTCTTGAACGCCCCGGATGGCTGGTTTCTTTGCGAAAGCTGAGAGTGGACATGCTAACCGGGGCGGCCAGGATTGTGCTGTTGTCGCACGATATTGGTGTTTGTGACGCGCACGATCCGTTGGCGCAACGTTCTCTTTAATACAACTCTCAGTTAACTGTGCGTTCATGGACGGGGCTTACGGTGCTCCCCATGAGTACGACAATTCCGGCAATCTCCGTGGAGCCAGAGGTCTCCGCGGAGTACGCGGCATCCCGTCGGAAAGGCCGCCGGAAGATTGACTGGCGCCAGGTAGGCCTGGCCACGCTGTTGGTCGGCCCAAACCTCCTGTTGTTGATTCTGTTCACCTACCGCCCTTTGGTGGACAACATCCGCATCTCTTTCTACAACTGGAACATCTCCTCCCCGTCGATGACGTGGGTCGGGCTGCAGAACTACATCGACTGGTTCCAAGCCCCGGAGACCAAGACCATCGTCTGGAACACACTGATTTTTACGTTCTTCGCAGTGGCGGGATCGATGGTGATCGGGCTTGCGCTCGCGGTGCTGCTGGACCAGAAGCTGTTCGGACGTGCGGCGGTGCGTTCCATGGTGTTCGCCCCGTATGTCATCGCAGGCGCAGCCATCGGTGTGGCTTTCCAGTTTGTGTTCGATCCCCGCTACGGATTGATCCAGTACTTCCTCAACCTTCTTCACATTCCGGTGCCGAATTTCTACCAGAACTCCGGTTGGGCGCTGTTCATGATCACGGTGACCTACATCTGGAAGAACGTCGGCTACGTCTTTGTCATCTACTTGGCTGCGCTGCAGGGGCGCCGGCACGACCTTGATGAGGCGGCGGAGATTGACGGCACGTCCGCGTCGCGGCACTTCTTTCGGGTTGTGCTGCCGCAGCTGCGAGGCACCACGTTCTTCCTCCTTATCACAGTGCTGCTTAGTTCGTTCCAGGTCTTCGATGTCATCAACGCGATGACTAGGGGCGGTCCATTCACCTATGGCACAACGACGATGGTGTTCCAGGTCTATACGGAAACCTTCGTGAACGGCCGCGCAGGTTACGGCGCTGCGGTAGCCACGATCATGTTCCTCGTCGTCCTGATTATCACCGTGCTCCAAATCAAGCTGCAGGAGAGGTTGGACAAGTAGATGTCGACGCAGTTCTCAGCTGAATCCAGCAAGTCCGCGAAGCCGGCGCAGCAGCGCCCGGCGGCGATAGTGCGCGATGAGGATTCCTTGCCGCCGGTGCCCGGCAGCCAGGGGTCTAGCGAACCTGTGATCACCGATGCGCAGCGCAAGCGTAAAGGCGCGCCAGCCGAAGCTAGCTCAAAAGGCATGAAGTTTTTGGGGTATGCCGCTTTGGTGCTCACGGTGCTCATGATCTTGGTGCCGCTGTACTTCATCGTGATCACCTCGTTTAAGACCTACCAGGATGTCTACTCGGATCCGATCACGTTCTGGCCCAACCCTCTGGTGCCGGAAAACTACGCGCGTGTGTGGGAGACGTCTGGGTTCCCGCAGTATCTGCGCAACTCCATCGGCATCACCCTCATCCTTACCGTGATCAAGGTCGTCCTCGGGGTGCTGTCGGCTTACGCTTTCGCGTTTCTGCGATTCCCGGGGCGAAATCTGCTCTTCCTTCTGGTGATCGCTGCGCTGATGGTGCCCAACCAGATCACCATCATTTCCAACTACGCCCTGGCTGCCTCGCTGGGGTGGCGCGACACCTGGACCGGTGTCATCGTCCCTCTGGCTGGTGTGGCGTTCGGCTGTTTCCTCATGCGCAACCACTTCCAGTCCCTGCCAGCCGAGATTATGGAAGCAGCAGAAATGGACGGCGCCGGCTTTTTCACCCGGCTGTTCAAGGTGGTCCTGCCGATGTCTTGGCCGACTCTGTCGGCGTTCCTGCTCATTACTGTCGTCAACGAGTGGAACGAGTACCTCTGGCCGTTCCTCATCACTGACACTCCGGCCGCAGCCACGCTGCCAGTCGGCCTGACCCGGCTGCAGGACGCGGAAGGCTTGACCAACTGGGCGCCGGTGATGGCTGGCACGGTGCTGACCACGCTTCCCATGATCATCGTGTTCATCCTCCTGCAGAAGCAGATGATCAAGGGCCTCACCGCGGGCGCCGTCAAGGGCTGACCCGCTTCAAACTCCCCGTACCAATTCAAGAATGGAGAACCCCATGTCCACCAGTTCCCTGACGAAGCGTCTCGGCGCCGCAGCTCTTGCTGCTCTGACCGCTGTTTCCCTCACTGCTTGCGCAGGCGGGTCTACCAGCGATGGCGGCAACGGAGGCGGAAACGCTGCAGGCGACGAGAACAAGATTGTCTTCTGGTCCAACCACCCGGGTAAGTCCCGTGATTTGGAGCAGGAGCTCATCGACGCGTTTGAGAAGGAAAACCCGGACCTTTCCGTCGAGCTGGTCGACGGTGGTGCCAACTACGAGGAGTTGGCGCAGAAGTTCAACGCCGCGCTTGCTGGCAATGACCTGCCGGACGTCATCGTCGCTTCGGACGTGACCTGGTTCAATTTTGCGCTGAACGACGCCACGACCCCACTGGACGAGCTGTGGGAGTCCGAAAACATCGACTCCGATTCCTACGTGGATACCCTGCGCGACGACTACCTCTACGACGGGAAGCACTACGGCGTGCCCTACTCCCGCTCCACCAACCTCATGTACTGGAACACCGACGACCTGGCTGCTGC
This sequence comes from Corynebacterium sp. ACRQP, assembly GCF_022345915.1. Taxonomy (NCBI): domain Bacteria; kingdom Bacillati; phylum Actinomycetota; class Actinomycetes; order Mycobacteriales; family Corynebacteriaceae; genus Corynebacterium; species Corynebacterium sp. ACRQP. Next base: position 21,006 of record NZ_JAKRMZ010000002.1, read on the forward strand.
GGGTCTGCCGACGGATCGTGGCCCGGAGACCTGGCAGGAGTTCGATGAGTGGGCGGGCAAACTCAAGGAAAAGACCGGCCACCCGGCGCTGACCATTCCGGATGGCTCCAGCTACCTTGACTGGTACTTCCAGGGCATGGTGTGGGCGTTCGGTGGCGCATACTCCAATGAGTGGGAGCCGACGTTCTCCGACCCGAAGACCATCGAGGCCGCGAAGTTCCTCCAGGACCAGGTGCAGAAGGGCCACATTGAGATCAGCACCGACCCAACTGTTGCTTTCGGCAACGGCAATGCATCGGCGCTGCTGGAGTCCACTGGCTCCCTCGGCGGCCTGAAAGACTCCGCGACCATCCCGTTCATCACCACCTACCTGCCGGGCCCCGGCCCGTCCGCGGCCACCGGCGGCGCTGGCTTGGCCGTGCCGAACGGGATCTCGGATGCCCGCAAGAAGAACGCGGTGAAGTTCATCGACTTCATCACCAACACCGAGAACACGATCAAGTTCTCGCAGAAGACCGGGTACATGCCGGTGCGTAAGGACGCGCTGGAGAACCCGGAGGAGCGCAAGTTCCTGGACGAGAATCCGAACGCCGAGACCGCAATCAAGCAGCTGAACGAAAACACGAAGCCGCAGGACTACGCGCGTGTGTTCGTTCCGGGTGGCGGCAAGCGTATCGGCGGAGCACTGGACAAGATCACCGTTGGTGGCCAGGACGTGGAAAAGGTCTTCGCTGACCTGGACACCGAAACCCAGCAGGTCATCGACCGCGACATCGCCCCGAAGCTGGATAAGTAGCCCGGACTGGCTCGAGCACGAAAAGGAGTCGCACATGGCACCAGTTGAATTCCGTCAAGCGTCCCGCATCTACGACCCGTCACGTCCACCTGCGGTTAGCCGCATCAGCCTCGACATTGCCGACGGCGAGTTCCTTGTTCTCGTCGGTCCGTCCGGCTGCGGCAAGTCGACCACGCTGCGCATGCTCGCTGGGCTGGAACCGGTGGATGAAGGCCAGATCTTCATCGACGGCGTAGACGTGACCGAGACGCGCCCGCGCGACCGAGACGTTGCCATGGTGTTCCAGTCCTACGCGCTCTACCCAAACATGACGGCCCGCCAGAATATGGCCTTCGCGTTGGAAAACGCGAAGGTGGATAAGGCGACCATCAAGGAGCGGGTGGACTTCGCGGCGAAGATGCTCGAGCTGGAAGACCTCATGGACAAGAAACCGGCTGCTATGTCCGGTGGCCAGCGTCAGCGCGTCGCAATGGGCCGCGCCATCGTGCGGGAGCCAAGAGTTTTCCTTATGGACGAGCCGCTGTCCAACCTGGACGCCAAGCTGCGCGTGTCCACCCGTGCGCAGATTCTGCAGCTACAGCGCAAGCTGGGTACAACCACGGTCTACGTCACCCACGACCAGACTGAGGCGATGACCATGGGCGACCGCGTCTGTGTGCTGAAGAAAGGCATTCTCCAACAGGTGGACACTCCGGCGAACCTGTACAGCAATCCGGGCAACACGTTTGTGGCGTCGTTCATCGGCTCGCCCGCGATGACGCTGATTGAGAACGTGCCTTTCATCGATGGCCACGTCGTTGGCGGCAAGGGCCACGCCATGGACTACTTCATCCCCCGCGAGCTAGCAGCCAAGGTGGAGTCCGAGCGCGTGATCGTCGGTGTGCGCCCGGAGAACTGGGAGATCGTGGGTGTGAACCAGCCCGGCCAACACTACGGTCTGCCGGTTCAGGTAGACATCGTTGAGCATCTCGGCTCTGACCTATACGTCTACGGGCACCGTCAGGAGCAGGCCGACGAAGTGATCGCGGTCCGCGGCGACCGAATCACGGTGAAGGTGCCCCGCGGCATCGATGTCGATCACGGTGACACCATCTACCTGCGCCCGATGGAAGGCGGCGTCGTCTTCTTCGACCCGGAGACCGAGATCAACTACGACTACCTGTAGAAGCTGAACCGCTGGACCCGCGCCTGCGCTGAGGCGGGGTGCCGGGGCGCTGGCGGCGCGCTTCACGCTCCGGACGCTCTGAACGCTCCGCTGTTACTGCGCTGCCAAGCGGTACAACCCAGCGGCGTTGTTCCAGAACACGTCGTCGGCAAGTTGCTCGCCGCCCAATTCCAGAGCCACTTCTTCGGCCAAGGCGAGGTCGGCCACCGCGAAGGGGCGGCGCGCCCGGGTGGACGGGAGATCCGTGCCCACCATAAGCGCACCAGGGTTGGTTCGGAGGATCGCCCGCATGGCGCTGGCGGGATCGAGCTCAACGCGGCCGAACCCGGTTGCCTTGACCATCGCGCCGTGTTCCACCAGGCGCAGCAGCGCCTTCAACCCGTCTTCGTGCATGCCCAGGTGGTCGATGCTCACCCGCGGGAGGCGGGTCAGCACCCGCTCGAGATCCGGAAGCTCCCGGGCATCGACGTAGAGTTCGGTGTGCCAACCGGCGACGTCGAAAACGCGGTTAGCCAGCAGCTCAAGGTCGTCCACACCCGCGGAGCCGCCGCGTTTGAGGTTGAAGCGCACTGCGCGCACACCGGCGCGGTCAAGCTCCGAAATGCTTTTCGACGAAACGTCCGCCGGAAGCTGCGTGACACCGACGAAGTTGGGGCCCAGTACCGCGAGCGCCTCGGTGAGGTAGCCCTGGTCGAACCCTTGGAACGAACCGGAGACGACCGCACCTCCGCCCACTCCCAGCCCGTCGACGCGGGCGACGTAGTCCTGGGCCGTGAACGCATCCGGCATGAACCCGTTGTTTTCCACCAGCGAGTGGGTGGGGTCGATGACGTGGAAGTGCGCGTCGAAAAGCGGGCGAGGCATTTAGCCGTAGACCTTCTTGCCGGCGACCCAGGTCTGCCAGGTGATCGGCATGCCGGGGCGGTACGCCAGGTTGATGGCGTTTTCGGCGTCGAGGATGTGCAGGTCGGCGGCCGCGCCCGGCACCAGCGTGCCCTTCGCCGGACGGCCCTGGGGGTCCTTGCCGTCGCCGACGTTGTGGCGTCGCAAGGCTTTGGCGCCGCCGGTGGTGGCGGCTTCGATGGCCTCGTCGAGGGTGAGGCGCTGCTGCAGCACCGCGGTGGTGACGCAGAAGTTCATCGAGGACGTAAACGAGGTGCCCGGGTTCAGGTTGGAGGCGATGGCGACGGTGGCGCCGGCGTCGATGAGCTTGCGGCCCGGGGCGAGCTCCTCGCGGGTGGACAGGTCGCAGGCGGGCAGCAGCGTTGCGACGGTTTCCGATTCCGCCAGCAGCTTGAAGTCCTCATCGGACAGGTAGTTCACGTGGTCGACGCTGGCCGCGCCCATCTCCACGGCGAGCTTCACACCCGGGCCCTGCCCAAGCTGGTTGCCGTGCACGCGAACGCCCAGTCCAGCCGCCTTGCCGGCCTCGAGGACGCGGCGGGACTGCTCCTCGTTGAACGCGCCACGCTCGCAGAACACGTCGATCCACTGCACGTGGTCCTTCACCGCGTCGAGCATCGGGCCGACGACCTCGTCGAGGTACTCCTCGGCATCCGCCCCCGGCGGCACGAGGTGGGCGCCGAGGAAGGTGACCTCGTCGACGTGGCGGGCGGCCACGCGCGCGGCCTCGGCCTCGGATTCGACGTTCAGGCCGTAGCCGGTCTTGGTCTCAAACGTGGTGGTGCCGAGCGCCTGCGCCGCGGCGATGCGCTCCGCCACCAGCTTGTCCAGGCGCTCCTCGCCGGCGGAGCGGGTGGCTTCCATGGTCACGGCGATGCCGCCGGCGGCGTAACCTTTGCCGGCCATGCGCGCCTCGAATTCCTCGGCGCGGTTGCCGTCGAAGACCATGTGCGAGTGGGAGTCCACCCAGCCGGGGAGCACAGCTCGCTTCTCGACGTCTACAGTTTCCTCCGCCTTCGCCGCCTCAGCCGGCGCCTCGTTGGCGGGGCCGACCCAGGTGACCACGCCGTCGTCGATAAGCATTGCGGCGTCTTTGATCGTGCCGAGCTCGGAGACGGTGCGCAGCTCGGAAATACCGGTGATGAAGGTGCTCATGAGTGCCTTTCTTTGGGGGTTTTGCAGGGCCCAGGGTAATGAAAAGCGCTGACGCGCCCGCGAGGGGAAACGTCAGCGCTTGAGGTGCGGATTAGTCGCGCGCCTTGAACTCCATCGGGATGCGCACGCCGCGCTCCTTGGCCACCTCGTTGGCGCGGGAGTAACCGGCGTCGACGTGGCGGATAACGCCCATGCCCGGGTCGTTAGTGAGCACGGCCTTGAGCTTCGCCTCGGCGAGCTCGGTGCCGTCAGCCACGGTGACCTGGCCGGTGTGGATGGAACGGCCCATGCCCACGCCGCCGCCGTGGTGGATGGACACCCAGGTCGCGCCGCCGGAAACAGCGGTCATGGCGTTGAGCAGCGGCCAGTCCGCGACAGCGTCGGTGCCGTCGAGCATGGACTCGGTCTCGCGGTACGGCGACGCCACGGAACCGGAGTCCAGGTGGTCGCGGCCGATGACGATCGGGGCCTTGACCTTGCCCTCCTTGACCAGGTTGTTGAAGATCACGCCGGCCTTGGCGCGCTCGCCGTAGCCAAGCCAGCAGATGCGCGCCGGCAGGCCCTCGAACTCGACGTACTCCTCAGCGGCGTCCAGCCAGCGGTGCAGGTGCTCGTTGTCCGGGAAGGCCTCCTTGATGGCCTGGTCGGTGACCTTGATGTCTTCCGGGTCGCCGGACAGCGCAACCCAGCGGAATGGGCCGAGACCCTCGCAGAACAGCGGGCGGATGTAGGCCGGGACGAAGCCCGGGAACTCGAAGGCGCGGGTGTAGCCGGCCTTGCGGGCCTCGTCGCGGATGGAGTTGCCGTAGTCGAACACCTCGGCACCTTCGTCCTGGAACTCCACCATCGCCTGGACCTGTGCGGCCATCGCCTCGCGGGCCTTCTTGGTGAAGGTGGTCGGGTCCGCGTCGGCCTCGTTGTGCCAGCTCTCGAACGGGATCTCGGTGGGCAGGTAGGACAGCGGGTCGTGCGCGGAGGTCTGGTCGGTAACGATGTCCACGGTGAACTCGCCGGCGCGGTGGCGGCGCAGCATCTCCGGGAACACCTCAGCGGCGTTGCCCACCAGGCCCACGGACAGGGCGCGCTTCTCGTCCTTCGCCTCGGTGACCAGCTTAATTGCCTCTTCGAGGTCGGTGGTGACCTCGTCGAGGTAGCGCTTGCCCTGGCGGCGCTTCAAGCGGCCCTCGTCAACGTCCACGATTAGGCAGGCGCCGCCGTTGAGGGTGACGGACAGCGGCTGTGCGCCGCCCATGCCGCCGCAGCCGCCGGTCAGGGTGAGGGTGCCGGCCAGCGTGCCGTCGAAACGCTTCTTCGCAACAGCCGCGAAGGTCTCGTAGGTGCCCTGCAGGATGCCCTGGGTGGCGATGTAGATCCAGGAGCCGGCCGTCATCTGGCCGTACATCATCAGGCCCTCGTCCTCGAGCTCGCGGAAATGCTCCCAGTTCGCCCAGTCGCCCACCAGGTTCGAGTTGGCGATGAGCACGCGCGGCGCCCACTCGTTGGTCTTCCACACACCGACCGGCTTGCCGGACTGCACCAGCAGGGTCTCGTCGGACTCGAGGTCCTTGAGCGTATCGACGATCGCGTCGAAGGCCTCCCAGCTGCGAGCAGCGCGACCGGTGCCGCCGTAGACGACCAAGTCGTCCGGGCGCTCCGCAACCTCCGGGTCGAGGTTGTTCTGCAGCATGCGCAGCGGCGCCTCGGTCTGCCAGGACTTCGCCGAGATCTCAGTGCCGCGCGGGGAGCGGACCTCGCGTGCGCCTTCGGACCAGTTCTTCGCCATGGGAATTCCTTTCTGTTGTTGCCCAATCGAGGTATCGGATAGACAGTAACGCCCGTCACACGGGTTGGGTTGGTCGGTTTTGGGCGATTTGTCTCGGATATGAGACTTTTGGGTGGTGCGGGGTGGGGCGTTTGGCACTGGTCGCGCGGGAAAGCACAGACCCTGGGAGCCAAAGCCTGGGAACGGCCAAAATCGGCGGGAGTTGTCAGTGGGTGAATGCGCCACCTCGACTTGGAGGTTGTTGTGGCTGGTCGTTGGACTCCGAAGGATGTGAAGGCTGCTTCTGTGGCGCGGCTTGTTGCAGGCGATGATGTCGGCGAGATTGCTCGTGATGCCGGAGTGGCAGAGGCCACGGTTTATGAATGGGTCAAGCAAGCTGGCGCGCTTTCGCCGAAGATGGCGTTGGCGCGTGCACGCGACCAACTTATCGGCGATGCGGTGGCGTTGGTGATGTCAGGGATGTCGGTACCGGATGTGGCTGCGACGTTGGGCACGTCACCAGGGGTGTTGTACCCGAGGTTGGCGAAAGTCGGTGTGCTGACCGAACTGCAGAAAAAGCCGCGCATCACCCCGCAGCAAAAGGAAGACGCGGTCGCACGGGTGTTGGATGGTGAGCCGGTGAAACGCGTTGCTGATGCATATGGCATGTCGACTAATTCGGTGTATCGCTGGGTGCAGCAAGCACGCCAGGAGAAGGCGGGCGGAAACCGTGATGGGGTGCAGCCGGCCAACACGCCGGAGGCTTGCACGGTAAAACCACCTGCGCACAGCAAAGTTGATTCCGTGCCAGCACCAATGAAAACACAGGCAGGTAGCGCGCCTGCCGACCATGCCGAGGACCGTGTGAACGTCGGCCGCGGGGTCCAACTGTCGTTTGAAGACCGCCTGACGATCCAACATGGGTGCAGCCAGGGATTGTCAGCCAGACAGATCGCCACACTTCTGGGGCGCCACCACAGCGTGATCAGCCGGGAGATTGCCCGCAACGGATGGGAAATCATCGACGATGACAGCGGTGAGGTCAAGGTGTTCTACAACGCCCGGCGTGCCCACGCGGGTGCTCAGGCGCGTGCGTGCCGGCCGAAGGTGCGCAAGCTTGATGACAACCCGGTGCTTCGCGCTGTGGTGGTGGAATGTCTTGCCCGCCGGTGGTCACCCGGGCGCATCAGTGTGTGGCTTCAGCATGCTTTCGCCGATGATGAAAGCATGCGTATTTCCCACGAAGCGATCTACAGTGCCTTGTACATCCAGGGCAAAGGCAGCTTGCGCGCCGAGCTTGAAGCGGTGATGAAGACCCAAGATGTGCTCATCCGCGGCGGGAAACGCCGAAAAGCCCGGCCCCGCAACGCGGGTCTGCTCACCGGCAAGCCGTGGATCAAAGGTGCTGAAATCACCAAGCGCAGCCCAGAAGCCGACGACCGGGCAGTCCCCGGGCACTGGGAAGGCGATCTTGTCATCGGCAAGGGCGGCAAAAGCGCGCTGATTACCCTGGTGGAGCGCACCAGCCGCTACACCCTGCTTGGACATCTGCCCACCGAACACACATCGATGACGGTGATTGCAACGATCCAGCAGATGGTCAAAGACCTCAACGCCGAACAGCTCAAGACCATCACCTGGGACCAAGGCGTGGAAATGGCTGAAACCGCACGTGTGTGCATCAAAGACGGCTGCGAGGTGTACTTTTGCGACCCGCACTCGCCGTGGCAGCGGCCGACCAACGAGAACACCAACGGTGAGATCCGCCGCCGGTTCTACAAGAAAGGCACCGACTTCGCCGAAGTAACCCCCGAGCACGTCGCCTGGGTACAAAACGAACTCAACGACACACCACGACAAGTCCTCGGCGGAGCAACACCACGTGAAATACTCGAGCAAATATTCAAACGTGGCGCATTAACCGCTTGATCCCGCCGCGCGATCCCAGGCTTTCGATCCCAGGGTCTGTGGGAATTGGGGAGTGAGCGCGGCGCGGTTCCTGACACATTGCGGCGGCCGTTTGTGGCGACCTGGGGCGATCGGGGCCGCCTGACAGATTCCGCCGCGAAGTGTCGGGGATGTGAGGATTTGTTCACTCGCCAAGGCGCGGCGGGCACACAACCGGGAGCCCAAAGCCCCCCAAACGCCTAACGCAGTTGGCCCACCACGGCCTCGACGGCCTCGACGTAGTCGCCACCCTTGACCAGCTGTACGGAGTGCTCGATTTCGGGGGAGAGGTAGCGGTCGGTGCCGGGGCCGTCGACAAGCTTGCGCAGCGTGGACACGGCGGCGCCGGTGCCGGCGGAGGGCTCGCCGTGGCGCATGTCCAGGGCACGGGCGGCGGTGAGGATCTCCACGGCGAGCACGCGCTGCAGGCCGTCGATGCTGCGGCGCAGCTTGCGGCCGGCGGACCAGCCCAGGGAGACGTGGTCTTCCTGCATCGCGGACGACGGGATCGAGTCGGCGGAGGCGGGCGCGGCGTTGCGCTTGAGCTCGCCGACGATGCCGGCCTGCGCGTACTGCGCGATCATGTGGCCGGAGTCCACGCCCGGGTCGCCGGCGAGGAAGGCGTTGAGGCCGCGGTTGCGGGCGGGGTCCAGGAAGCGGTCGGTGCGCCTTTCGCTAATCGACGCCAAGTCGGCCACGACAATCGCCAAAAAGTCCAGCACGTAAGCCACCGGTGCGCCGTGGAAGTTGCCGTTGGAGGCCACGCGGCCGTCCTTGGCCACCACGGGGTTGTCGTTGGCGGCGGCGAGCTCCCGATTGGCCACGGTAGTCACGTGTGCCAGCGTGTCGCGGAATCCGCCGGCGACCTGCGGGGTGCAGCGGATGGAGTAGGCGTCCTGCACGTCGTTGGCCTTGAAGCTGTCCAGGGCGGCGGCGAGGATCGGCGAGTCCGCGGCGACGGTGCGGATGTTGTAGGCGGAATCGGCCTGTCCCGGGTGGGGGCGCAGCTCCTGCAGGTCCTCGTCGAAGACGGACAGGGTGCCGTTCAGGCCCTCGACGCTCATGGCGGTGGCGATGTCGGAAACCTTGGCGGCTTCGCGCAGGTCCGCGATGGCAAGGCAGAGCATGCCGAGCATGCCGTCGGTGCCGTTGATCAGCGCCAGGCCCTCCTTTTCGCGCAGCACCAGCGGCTCGATGCCTGCAGCGGAGAGGGCCTCAGCCGCCGGGACGATCTCGCCGCCGCGGACGCGGACGTCGCCCTCGCCGAGCAGCGCCAGCGCGCAGTGGGCCAGTGGGGCAAGGTCGCCGGAGCAGCCGAGTGAGCCGTACTCGCGCACCACCGGGGTGATGCCGGCGTTGAGCGCGGCGGCGTAGGTCTGCGCCACCACGGGGCGCACGCCGGTGCGGCCCGTGCACAGGGTGGACAGACGCAGCAGCATCAGCGCGCGGATGACCTCGTCTTCCACCTCAGGGCCGGTACCCGCAGCGTGGGAGCGGACCAAGGAGACCTGCAGCTGGGCGCGCATGTCCTCCGGGATGTGTTGGGTGGCCAGCGCGCCGAAACCGGTGGAGACGCCGTAGACCGGGGTCGGGTCCGCGGCGAGCTCCTCGACGCGCTGACGGGTCGCGGCAATCTCATCCAGGGCTGCCGGGTCGATGGCGACCTCGGCTCCGTGGCGGGCGACGGCTACCACATCCTCGATGGAAAGGGGCCCAATTCCAACTGAAACTGTCTGTGTCATGGGCGTGATGGTAGCCCATAACGTGCGCCTGATCACACATTCCCGAAGAACTGTGCGCGCAACCCGTCGGCGGCGCCTTCTAGCGCGCTGACCAGTTGTTGCGTGTCCGCGCTGCCCACGGCGAAGGTCACCGCGAGCGCCGCCGCCGGGCGCGAAAGGTGGTCCAGCACCGCCACCGCCACGGACTCCTGGCCGCGCGAGATGGCTTCGCGCTCGATGGCGAACCCTTGGCGTCGATAGGCAGAAAGCTCCTCTTTGACCTCGCTGTAGCGGCGGCGCTCGCCCGAGGAGTTGTACGCGGCGCGCAGCTCCGCCTCCGGCAGCTGCGCCAGCATGATGCGCCCAGAAGCGGTCTTCAGCGACGGCAGGCGCACGCCCACCTCCGTGACCAGCGACACCGCGCCGGGGGCGCGCACCTCGTGCAGATACACAATCTCCGGTCCGGCAAGACGCGTCAGGTGCGCCGAACCGCCCGCGAGCTGCGCAATCCGTGCCAGCGGCTTCGTGGCCAGCCGCACTAGGGGCTGCTGCGTGGTGTACGCCTGCGCCATGCGGTAGGACGCCAGCCCCAACCCGTACGTGCCGGGCTTGCGCAAGTGCACCACAAACCCGGAATCCTCCAGCTCGCCCAGCAGGTGGTAGATGGTGGAACGTGGCAGGTCCAGCTCGCGCTGGATGCGGGTGGCGGAAATCGGCGCGTCCGTGGTGGACAACAGCGCCAGGATGCGCAACACGTTGTGCGCGGCGGGAACCTGCGGCTTAGTCATCGCAATAAGTATGCCCACGGCGCTACCCTCGGTGGGCATGAATACCGTAACTGCACCGCTTTTCACCCCCGCTTCCAACTGGTCCGGCCGCGACGACGGCCCCGGCCCCGAGCACGCCCGCTGGCACAGCGTCGTCGACACCGCCGCCGAGCCCACCGAGGGCGCCGTGCACCTGATCGGCTACGCGTCCGACGAGGGCGTCGAGCGCAACGGCGGCCGCCAGGGCGCGGCCAAGGGGCCGGAGGCGTTGCGCGCGGCCCTCGGCTCACTCGCGGTCCACGAGGACACAAAGCTTGTCGACGCCGGCACCGTGACCACCCAAGACACCGACCTCGAAGGCTCCCAACGCGAGCTGTCCGACCGGGTGCGTGATCTCGTGGCGGCGCAGGGCGCGGACGGGATGACGGTGGTGCTCGGCGGCGGGCACGAAACCTCCTTTGCCACCCACCGCGGCGCCTACGAGGCGATCGGACCGATGCAGGTGATCAACTTCGACGCCCACTTCGACCTGCGCACCGAAACCCGCCCCACCTCCGGCACCCCGTTCAAGCAGATCGCGGGCCTGGTGGGCGAGGACTTCGACTACAACGTCTTCGGCATCTCCAAGCCCAACAACACCAAGGTGCTCTTCGACACCGCCGACGAGCTCGGCGTGACCACCGTGCTGGACACCGAACTGGCGGAGATGACCGTGCGCGAGGCCGCCGAGCGCGCCGTCGCGGCGGTGGAAGGCGACCGGCCCATCCACCTCTCCATCGACCTGGACGTGCTGCCGGCGGCGGTCGCGCCGGGCGTGTCCGCCCCGGCCGGGTTCGGCGTTGAGTACGCGATGCTGCGCGCGATGGTCGCCGCGGTGGCTGCGACGGGGCGCGTTGCGCTTCTGGACGTCGTAGAGCTCAACCCCGACTTCGACGTGGACAACCGCACCGCCAAAGCTGCCGCGCGGCTGATTGACGATGCGGTTGTGGGGGCGAAGCTGCGTCGATAGGCAGCTGCTTCTTAGAAGAGCAGGTGTGCCACCGGCACGGTGATCAGCACGGTGAGCACCACGCGGATGAACCAGATCTGCACCATCTTCCAGATGCTCAGCGGGATGTCGGTGGCCAGCACCGCCGGCACCATTGCCGAGAAGAAGAAGATCTGGCTCACGCACACCACAGCCATGGTGAACTTCAGCACCATGTCATCCGAGCCTGCGCTGAGCGTCGCCGGCAGGAACATCTCCGCCAGGCCCGACGCGAGCGCGCCCGACGTCGTCCACGGATCCGGCAGGCGCAGCGCCCACACCAGCGGGAAGAACGCGACACCCAGGATCTTGAACACCGGGGTGTAGGTGGCCAACACCAGGCCGATCGTGCCCACGGCCATGATGCCCGGGGTGACCTGCACGGCCATGATCAAACCATCGCGGAAGTTCGCCCACAGCACCTTGCCCAGTGAGTCAGCACGATTGAGCTCCAGCTTCGCCTCGCGCCACGCGGCCTTGAAACGGTTGCCTTCGATCTCTTTCTCCGGGTGCGGGGTGGCGCCCGGGTAGTAATCGTCCGGAATGCGGGTAATGGGCGGGATGCGCACCACGATCGCGGTGACGATGAAAGTGATGATGAACGTGATGAAGAAGTACGCCGTCCAGTGCTCCATCATGTCCAGCGTCTTCGCCACGATGACCATGAACGTCGCGGACACGGTGGAAAAACCCGACGCCACAATCGCCGCCTCGCGGCCGTTGTAGCTGCCGTTTTTGTACATGCGGTCCGTGATGAGCAGGCCCAGTGAGTACGATCCCAAGAACGACGCCACCGCGTCCACCGCAGACTTGCCCGGGGTGCGGAACACCGGGCGCATAATCGGCTGCACCATCACGCCGATGAACTCCATCAGGCCGAAGCCGACCAGCAGGCCCAGGAAGATCGCACCCACCGGGATGAGCAGGCCCACCGAGATGACCAGCTTGTCCAGGATGAACGGGCCAATCTCCGGATTGAACAGCCACGCCGGGCCGAAGCCGAACGTGAGCATCGCGCACAGCACGATCGCCAGCACCGACAGCCCCGCGAACGCCATACGCGGGTAATCCTCTTTCCAGCGCCCGGAGACGAACTGGTAGATCGTGCCCGCGATGATGGCGAACAGCGCCAGGTAGCGGGTGCCTTCCCCGAGCGTGGTGGTGATCCAGCTGACAATGTGGTCCAACAGAATCGTGGACTTGGAATCGCCGATGGAAAACGGCACGAAGAACGCGAAGATGCCGATGGCGCTGTAGACGAAGAAGCGCCACACGGCCTTCGGCTTCGGGTCAGCCTCGGGGGCGGTGTCCTGTGGTGCGGGTTGGCCCTGGTTTTCGGCGCGGGTGATGGTTTCGGTGTTGTCGGTGGGGTCCTCGATGCCCTCGAAGCTGGGGTTGTCCAGTTCCGGGATGAGCGCCTCCGCGCCCGCCGGCAGGTTCTTCACCGGCCAGGCGGGGGAAAACCTGCGCCGGGAGTTCACCGGCTTCGCAGTCTCGTTCATGGTGTCCTTCCATCTCGTGCGTTTAGCACCGCAAAACCCTGCGGATATTGCGCAGAACGGAATTTTTCGGTGTCGGCGCATAATTTTTACATCAAAAGTGACGCAAGGCACAACTGGATGGCCTATGTTCTCTAGTTACCTGCAAGGTTTTCCAAAAAAATCCCAGCGCATACCCCTTTAGGAGGGTCCCGTGGAAGGTTTTATTGACACCCTCAACGGCGTGATTTGGTCTAACGCCCTCGTGTATCTGTGCCTCGGCGCGGGTGCGTACTTCACGCTCGTCACCTTGTTCCTGCAGATCCGTTGCCTGCCGGACATGATCCGCCAGCTCAAGTCCGGCGAAAGCTCCGAGCAGGGCATTTCCTCGTTCCAATCTCTGATGATCTCGCTCGCCGGCCGTGTCGGCGTGGGCAACATCGCCGGCGTTGCCACCGCCATCGCGTTCGGCGGCCCGGGCGCGGTGTTCTGGATGTGGCTGGTGGCCCTGCTCGGATCCGCCACCTCGTTCATCGAGTGCTGCCTCGCCCAGATTTACAAGGAGACCGACCGCGACACCGGCGAGTACCGCGGCGGCCCCGCCTACTACATCGAGAAGGCGTACAAGCACACCTCCGCAGCCCCGTTCATGCTGGTCTACGCCATCATCTTCGCGGTGTGCATGCTGCTGGCCACGTCCTACTTTCTGCCGGGTATTCAGGCCAACGGCGTGGCCGCGGCCGTCGATAATGCATGGGGCATCAACATTTGGGTCTCCGCCACGATCATGACCGTGCTGCTCGCGTTCATCATCATCGGCGGTGTCAAGCGCATCGCGAACTTCGCCTCCATGGTCGTGCCGTTCATGGCCGGCATCTACATCATCATTGCCATCGTGGTGCTGTTCGCGAATGCTTCCCAGATCCCCGAGGTCTTCGGCACCATCGTCCGCGCCGCCTTTGACAAGGAGGCCGCGTTCTCCGGCATGCTCGGCGCCGCCATCATGTGGGGCGTCAAGCGCGGCATCTACTCCAACGAGGCCGGCCAGGGCACCGGCCCGCAGTCCGCAGCAGCAGCCGAGGTCTCCCACCCGGCGAAGCAGGGCTTCGTCCAGGCGTTCGCCGTCTACATCGACACCCTGTTCGTCTGCTCCGCCACTGCCTTCATCATCATCTCCACCGACATGTACAAGGTCTTCGAGGGCCAGTCCGAAGATGGCGCTGTGCTTTACGACGGCTCCCTGCCCGACGGCATCCCCGTCGGCCCCGGCTACGTCCAAGAAGGCCTGAACTCCTTCTCCGCCGGCCTCGGCCCGTCGTTTATCGCCCTGGCAATCATGTTCTTCGCCTTCACCACCGTGCTGGCGTACTACTACATGGCAGAGACCAACTTCACCTACCTGAACCGCTGGGTGAAGAACGAAGGCACACGCAAGGCCATCATCTGGATCCTGCGCGCCCTAATCCTCGTGGCCGTGTTCATCGGCGCGACCACCACCCCGGGCACCGCCTGGGCGCTCGGCGACATCGGTGTGGGTGCCACCGCATGGCTCAACATTGTGGCGATCATCTTCCTGCAGGTCCCGGCGCTGAAGTGCCTGTGGGACTTCCGCCGCCAGAAGAAGGCTGGCATTGACCCGCACTTCGACCCCGAGGCGCTGGGCATCAAGAACGCCGACTTCTGGGTGGAGCGCAAGAACCGCATGATCGAGGCGGGTACCTGGCCGGGCGTTGAGGGCAAGGTGGTCACTACGACCCGCAACAACTAGCCGTAATCAAACCGGCTACCTAGGCGGGTGTGGTCTGTTTTCCGGGGCGGGGTGATCACTATGGTGATCTCCGGAATGGTGGGGAGTGCTCATGAGGTTCCTTCCGCATCAACCCGGTCGGGGTCGAGATGATGGGTAAAACTGATCAGGATAAGACGGTGTAGCCGGCTTCTTCGATGGCCCGGCGAACCATCTCCGGAGGTACGGCACCGGTGACCGTGACGGTGGAAACACCACCAGCGGCGAGATCAATCTGGACGTCGTCGACCTGGGGGAGGGCCTGAAGGGCCTGGGTCACGCTTTTCACGCAGTGCCCGCAGGTCAGGCCGGTGACCTGGTAGCTAGGGGAGGATCCTCCTGCTGACGAGTCGCTGGCGGCAGGGGTGGAGGCGGTGTCGGCATGTGAGGCGGGTCCGCAACAGCTGCAGCCGTGGGAGGCCATCGGCAAGAGGTGGGGCGGGGAGGTGGTCATGGGAAAGCTCCTATGGGTCGTTGGGATGCGGTAACGCTCGTTAGCATATACCCCCCGGGGGTATATTTTCAAGGGGTGGAGGGCACGGCCCTCACGCGGGGCAGGGTGTGGTCACCGAGCAGCCTCCTCACTGTCGGGAGGGGACAGCGGGAGGCGGAGGGCAAACACCGCTCCGCGACCGGGTCCGGGCACCTCCTTGACTGATACCCCCCATGGGTATAGGTTGAAGGTTGTTGGGCATCTCCACTCCTGCCCTTCAGGACATCAAGGAAAGGATCATCTGATGAGCGCCGTAACAAAGAAGTACATCATCGAAGGCATGACCTGCGGACACTGCAAGTCCTCCGTGGAGGAGGAGATCGGCGAGGTCGCCGGTGTGACCATGGTGGAGGCCACCGTGGATACCGGGCAGGTGACCGTCACGGGTGAAAACTTCACCGACGACGATGTTGTCGCCGCCGTCACGACAGCCGGCTACACCGTCAAGCCCTAATCCCTGGGCCCGGTCCCCGCCTCGCGTAGACACGGCCGGGCCAACCCTGCTGGATATGCCCATCAGGCCCAGCCATGCCGGTTCGATATCCCCGACGGTGCATCTGTGGGCGGGCCTTTTGGGACCTCGGAGATGCACCTCACGACTGTTTACTGAAGGACTGATCACTGATGATTCAAACTCAACCGTCGGTTGACCTACTCCAGGTCGATCTGGGCGTCACCGGCATGACCTGTACGTCGTGCTCAGGGCGGGTGGAACGCAAGCTCAACAAGCTCGATGGCGTGGAGGCCACCGTTAACTTCGCCACCGAATCCGCCTCCGTCAGTTACGACCCCACCAAAGTCGACGCCGATCGGCTGATCGAAACCGTGCGGGGTGCCGGGTACGACGCGTTCACCATGGGGGATCAACACGCCTCCGCCGTGGACAGCGGTCCGGAGGAGGACACCGAGGTGGTCGGTGACCGCCACGAACAGGCCCGCGAGGCCGAGGCCACAGACCTGAAGACGCGTCTGATCGGGTCGACGATCCTCTCCGTTCCGGTGGTCGCGATCTCGATGATCCCGTCCCTGCAGTTCATGAATTGGCAGTGGGCCCTGCTCGTCATGTCCACCCTGATCTACTTCTACGGTGGCGCCCCGTTCCACCGGGCGACCTTAACCAACCTGCGTCACGGCTCGACCACGATGGACACACTCGTGTCTCTGGGCACTACCGCTGCGTATCTGTGGTCGCTGTGGGCCTTGTTTTTCGGCAACGCCGGGCACCCCGGCATGGTGATGGAGATGAGCCTGCTGCCCCGCGATGACGGCATGGACCACATCTACCTCGAGACCATCGCCGTAGTCATCACCTTCCTGTTGCTCGGCCGGTGGTTTGAGGTCCGCGCCAAGGGCCAGTCCTCCGCGGCGCTGAAGTCCCTGCTGGACATGGGTGCGAAAGACGCCGCGGTGATCCGCGACGGTGAGGAAGTCCGCGTCCCGGTCTCCCAGCTGACAGTCGGTGACGTCTTCGTCGTCCGCCCGGGTGAGAAGATCGCCACCGACGGTCGTGTCATCGAGGGCACCTCGGCCATCGACGAGTCGATGCTGACCGGCGAGTCCGTTCCCGTCGAGGCCGCCCCCGGCACCCCGGTCACGGGCGCGACGATCAACACCTCCGGTCGACTGCTGGTCGAAGTCACCCGCACAGGTTCGGAGACCACGCTGTCCCAGATGGCCAAGCTGGTCACTGACGCCCAGGCGAAAAAAGCCCCGGTCCAGCGCCTGGTGGATAAGATTTCCTCGGTCTTCGTCCCGACGGTCATTGTCGTCTCCATCATCACCCTGATCGTCCACCTCGCCGCCGGCAGCGGGGCGAACTGGGCCTTTTCCGCCGCAGTCGCGGTGCTGATCATCGCTTGCCCATGCGCCCTGGGACTGGCCACCCCGACCGCCCTGCTGGTGGGCACCTCCCGGGGCGCGCAGCTGGGCTTGTTGATCAGGGGCCCGGAGGTCCTTGAATCCACCCGCCAGGTCGACACCATCGTCATGGACAAGACCGGCACCGTCACCTCCGGGGTCATGTCGGTCACCGGCGTCCACGCCGCCGACGGCTACACCAACAACGAGGTCCTCGCCTTGTCGGCGGCCGTCGAAGCAGGTTCCGAGCACCCCATCGCCAAGGCGATTGTCACCGAGGCCGAGCGCTCCGGGAACATCCAGGAGGCCACCGACTTCGACAGCACCGCCGGCCGGGGCGTCACGGCCACCGTCAAGGGTCACGTCGTCACCGTGGGCCGTCCCGCCGGCCAGCTGCCCCGTGACCTCACCACCGCCTTCGACCACGCACAGTCGCAGGGCGCGACCCCGGTGGCCGTCTACGTCGATGACCAGCCCGCCGGTGTGGTCGTGGTGCGCGATGTCATCAAAGACTCCTCAGCGGAAGCGGTCGCCCAGTTCCGCAGGCTGGGGTTGAGGCCGTACCTGCTCACCGGCGATAACGCGAAGGCCGCGGCCGCCGTCGCCCAAGAGGTGGGCATCGATGCGGCCAACGTGAGTGCCGAGGTCATGCCGCAGGACAAGGTCGCGGTCATCGAGAAGCTACAACATGAGGGCAAGAAGGTCGCCATGGTCGGCGACGGCGTCAATGACGCGGCCGCCCTGGCCCAGGCCGATCTGGGTCTGGCCATGGGGGCGGGCACGGATGTGGCCATCGAGGCCTCCGATATCACCTTAATGAACAACGACCTGCGCTCCGCGGGCGATGCCATCCGTCTGTCACGTCGCACGCTGGGCACCATCAAGGGCAACCTGTTCTGGGCGTTCGCCTATAACGTCGTGCTGATCCCGGTCGCCGCGATCGGTTTCCTCAACCCGGGGTTGGCGGGCATTGCGATGGGCTTCTCCTCGGTGTTCGTGGTCTCCAACTCCCTCACGCTGCGTAGATTCAAGTCCTCCCACGACAACACAAGTTCCTCACCGCAGCCCGCTCGCCCCTCCGTGCGGCAGCCGGTCACCGCCTAATCCACATCCTTTTCTAGCGATAAGGAACCCCGTGTCCCCCTCCTGTGGCTGAGTCCCTCCAATCACACTCAGACCTCCGTCCCCAAGTACCTGCTCCTGACCTCTCCCCGGCCCCACCCGGCAGGCCCCTCCGGGCCGACAATCTGCCGACTACTTATCCGAATAACGCCACAGGGCGTGGGGACCATGAGGTCCTCATGCCTCATTCCATGCCCTCGGGCTTTCCATCCTGATCGACCCGCAACTGACTCAGGACATACCTGCCCCCTTTTTTCAGCAAGGAGACCATTGTGGATACTCGCACCCCTGATCAGGCCGCTTCTTCCTCGGGTGGGGCCGACACCTGTCACACCACCCATGGCTACATCAACGACAAGGATCGCTATCTCGCCCGCCTCAAGCGCATCGAGGGACAGGCCCGGGGCCTGCACAGCATGGTCGACGAGGAACAGTACTGCATCGACATCCTTACCCAGATCTCCGCGGTCAATGCTGCCCTACGCAGCGTTGCCCTGGGACTACTCGATGACCACATGAAACACTGCGTCCGTGACGCCGCCAAGTTAGGAGGAGAGGAGGCCGACGCCAAGTTCCAGGAAGTCACCGACGCTATCGCCCGTTTCGCCCGGTGACAGGCCGGGACCCGGCCACCACACCCCCGTCGAGAACGGCGGCCAGGCCACTCTGACCGCCCCTGTTGCCGGCTGGAGGCTTCGGAGTCCTGCTGCTGGCGGCGACATGATCGGGTTGATGGCCACTGTTGCTGCTGGTCGAAAAGATCGCGCCACTGAACAACCTTGACCACATCCCCACCTGCAACATCAACCGGTGCTGCCCCCAACACTCCAACTTTTTGTCCGCGCTCCCAAATCGGTTGGTAGCCGGATCTAGGTAGCCGGTTTTCCGCCTGTGGACGCTTGTTGCGCCAACCGCCCCGCTCGGCGCCCTACCGCAGGGAAGCGAACAGCGCTTCGGCCGCGGTGTCGTCCCAGAGCACCACGTTGCCCACTTCGGTGTCGGTGAACCCGCCGATGGGCACGGTCTCGGTTTCCAGGCCGCCGCGCAGCGCGATGACGATGCGGGCGAGGTTCCACGCGTGGTCGTCGGAGTTGACCGTCAGCAGGCTGGGCGTGACCCACAGCAGCCGCGCCATGCGGAACGGGTTGAGGTAGACAGACGGCGACAGCACACGCGTGACCAGGGTGGTCATGAACTCGCGCTGGCGTGCCACGCGGTCCAGGTCGCCCTGGGCGGTGGCGCGGGTGCGCACGTAACCCAGCGCGGTAGGGCCGTCCATTTGCTGGCAGCCGGGTTGGAGGTTGATGTTGGCCAACGGGTCGTCGATGGGCTCGGCGACGCAAATTTCCACGCCGCCCGCCGCGTCGACCACGCCGGCGAGGCCGCCCATGCCGATCTCCGCGTAGCGGTCCACGTGCAGCCCGGTGTTGTGCTCCACGGTTTCCACCAGCAGCTGCGGTCCGCCGATGGAGAATGCCGCGTTGATTTTGTCGTAGCCGTACCCGGGCACGGGCACGTAGGAGTCGCGCGGGATGGACACCAGCGTCGGTTTTCCGCGCAGCGGCAGGTGCATCAGCATGATGGTGTCGGTGCGTACGGTGCCGAGGTCGCCGCCGGTGCCGAGGCGTTCGACGTCCTTTTCGCTTAAGCCCGTGCGCGAATCGGAGCCCACGAGCAGCCAGTTGGTCCCGGAGGTGCCGGAGATTTGCTGCTCGGGCATGGCGGTTGTGCGGTTGAGGCGCGCGTCCGCGATCAGCACCGAGCCGATGAGCAAGGCGATGACCAGGGCAAGTACTGCGCCGCAGCCGGGGAGCTTTACTTTGCGACGTTCCTTCGGCCCCCGCCGCCTCCGCTTCGACACCTGCAGTGGGACTTCCTCCGGGGCGGGGCGCTGCTGCGCCGTCCGGCTGCGCGGGTGCTCCGGCGCGCGGCGCGGCTCGTAGGCGGCGGGGGGTTCGTAGACGGTGTGGCCCGGCTCGACCCGCTGCGAAACCCTGCGCGCGCGGGGTTCTACGCGCGTGAATTCGTCGGGGTGGCGGGTGGCGGGATCGCGTCGAGAAGCAGTTGTGCGACGGCGAATGGGGCGACCGTAGCGGTCCACGAGGGGCTTGCCGTCTTTGCCCAGCACGAACTCGCCCGCGTTGTCGCGGGGGTCGTTGGAATGGGGCGTAGTAGACATGCGCTTAGTGTAACCAGTGTGACGGAAGTGTTTAGATTCCGAGCCACGACAGGTCCAGCAGCGGATAGGCGATAAACGCCACGGCATCGATGAGAAAGTGCGCCATGATCAGCGGCCACACCCGGCCAGTTTTGTGGAAATACCAGGCGAAGATTACGCCCATGACAATGTTGCCGACACCCGCGGAGACCCCCTGGTACAGGTGGTAGGACCCGCGCAGCACCGCCGAGGCCGCGATGAACTGCCACGGTTTCCACCCCAGCTGCTTCAGGCGCGTGACCAGGTACATCACCACCACGATCTCTTCGCCGAAGCCATTGGCGAAGGACCACAGCAGTGAGGTGGGAATCTGCACCGCGGCGGTAGTCGGCACCACCACCTTGGACAGACCCAGGTGCACCGCGGCGACGTAAAACGCCAGGCCGGGAATCCCGATCAACGCCGCGAACCCGGCCCCGCGCCACAAATCCGCCCAGCGGGGCCAGCGCCAACGTTCCTCCAAAAGGAACCACGCCAGCCCGCCCCACGCGAACAGCGTCAGCGCGGAAGTCGCCTGCAGCGCCAGGTCCAGCCAGGGAACCGTCGAAGCCGCGTCGTGGATGGTGGTGCTCTGCTGGTTCAGTGGGGCTTGCAACAGCGAGTCCACAAGCCGCAGCGCCGCGCGCAGCCCCGCGGTGCCGAAGGTGACCGCGAGGACGAGCACGATTTCGAGCTTCAGGCGCCGAGTCATGCGCTAACTTTAACGCCATGCAGGATTCGTGGGCGCGCACTATCACGCAGGTTGTCGGCCAGGAGTATCCCGCCGCCATGCACCATGAGCAGGCCGGCCCCGGCCACCCCGACCCGCGGGCGCTGCATCCGGCGTTCTGGGGCTCGTACGACTGGCACTCGTGCGTGCACATGCTCTGTACCGCGGTGAAGCTGCATGTGCGTATCGACGACCACAGGCTCGCCGACCTCCTCGACGAGCGCCTGACCGCAGAGAACATCGCCGCCGAGGCCGGGTACCTGCGCGCGCATCCCCTATACGAGCGGCCGTACGGCTGGGCGTGGGCGATGCAGCTAGTCAAGGTGTGCCGCGGCACCCGGTGGGAGGGGGCGCTCGCGCCGCTTGAGGCCCAGCTGGAGCGCAACATCGCCGCCTGGCTGGACACGCAGCAGTGGCCGGTGCGCCACGGCGTGCACTCGAACTCGGCGCTGGCGCTGCTGCTCGTCCACGACGCCGCGCCGGCCTTGCGCGAGCTGGTGGAGCGCACCGCTCGCGCCTGGTTCGGCGCCGACCGCGCCTACCCGCACACCTGGGAAGTTTCGGGCCACGACTTTGTCTCCAACGGCCTGGCGGAGGCTGCCCTGATGCGCCGCGTGCTGCCGGCCGGCGAGTTCGCCGCCTGGCTAGACGGCTTCCTCGCGCCAGAGGCGTTCGCGTTCTACACCGCGCCGATTGAGGTCGCGGACCCGGAGGACGGCCAGCAGGCCCACCTCATCGGGCTCATGCTCACCCGCGCGTGGTTGCTGCGCGAAATTGGGAGGCCGCAAGGTACGCAGAAGCTTATCGACGCAGCTTCGCCCCACCTGACCGGCCAGAATTTCATGGCCACGCACTGGCTGATCACCTACGCGCTGCTCGCCGAAGACGCGCCGGGAGCGTGACATTCGTGTACAAACGTGGCTATGGGAGCCGGTGAGAACCCCCGGGCGGGCAGCCCGAAAGAGCCGTACCAGCAGCTGGTGCGCACCATTGTCGAGCAGATTTCCAACCACGTCCCGGTGGAGGCGTTCTACTCCGTCGTGATCGCCCACGAGGGCAAAACCTACGTCGCCGCGATGGTCCAGCTTGCGGGCCAACCGCCGCAGACCGCGACGATCGACTACGAGAACGAGCACCGCGAGCTGTTCTACGAGGTGTTCTGGCAGGAGGTCGCGGAGACCGGCCAGGGCGGGCCGACGCAGATCTACGCCGCCAGCTTCGCGCCCAAGTCCAACTCGTTTGTCTACCACGGCAGCCACCCGTACGACCCGGCCCAGGGCGTGCCGGATGCGGCGGCGCTCCAGCGCTTCGCCCAGGGACTTCACGGGGCGCACATCAACACAATGGTGCACGCCCACCTCATGGAGCGCTCAGCCATGAAGCCCGCGTACCGCCCCTCGGGCGCCCACCTCACCGAGGCGCTGTTCACCCGGCTCGGCTACGAGGTCAACGAGCAGGCGAAGTACTTCGGCGCAGACTGGGCCGCGCTGAACGCCTTCTTCGCGCTTTCCTCCGGCCCAGACGGCACGAAGCTCGAGCAGGTGGACGCGATTTTTTACATGGAGAACCTCTCCTACATCTACGGTGTGTTCTCCCGCGCCGAGCTTGAGCCCTTCGCCACCGCCTACATCGACGCGGTGGCGGACGGAAAACCGTTCCACCACGCGCAGGTGCAGATCACCGTAAACAGGCAGAACGGCGAGTTCACCAGCAGCGTGTCCTGGGACGATTGGGCCGAGCGCATCCGCACGACCGCGGAGAACTGGAGGGACGTGGCCAACGACACCCACCCGCTGATGCAGAGGCAGCCATGACCCGCGTCGCCTATTTGGGCCCTGCGGGCACGTTCACGGAAGAAGCCGCGCGCCGCTTCGGCATCGAGGGCGCGCAGTACGTGCCCGTCGAGTCGCCGGCCGCGGCTCTCGCCGCCCTGGACGCGGGCGAGGCGGAGTACGCGGTGTGCGCAATCGAGAACTCCATCGACGGCGCGGTGACCACCACCATGGACGCGCTCGCCGCCACCGAAAGCGCGCGCATCGTGGGCGAGACCGAGCTCGCGATCGCGTTCGCGGTAATGACCAGGCAGGGGCACAAGCTTGACGACGCCCTCCGGCTGGCCACCCACCCCGTCGCCCACCAACAAGTTAAGCGCTGGATCGGAGCGCACGCACCGAAAGCGGAGTTCATCCCGGCGCCGTCCAACGCCGCCGCGGCGAAGATGGTGGCTGACGGCGCCGCCGACGTCGCCGTTGCTCCGGAGCGGGCGGCGGAGCTGCACGGGTTGGAGGTGCACGCCCGCGGTGTCGCTGACGCGGAGACGGCGCGGACCAGGTTCGTGCTCGTCGCAAAGCAGGCTGCTTCGCCGCAACCCACCGGCAACGACCGCACCGCGATTGTCTTCCGCACGAAGAACGAGCCCGGCGCGCTGGTGCGCGTGCTGCAGGAATTCGCGGCGCGCGGGGTGGATATGACGCGCATCGAGTCGCGGCCCACGCGCGAAGAGCCGAACACCTACGACTTCTTCGTGGACCTGGCAGGCCACGCAAGCGACGCGGCGGTGGCGGCGGCGCTTGAGGCCGGCGCCGAACGCACTACCGAGATGCGGCCGCTAGGCACCTGGCCGCGGGAGGGACGATAGCTATGGCATTTACTATGCCGACGGACAGGTACCCATGGGCGGGTAACGCGGTTGAGCGCTTCGAGTACGAAGTGCGCAGCCAGATGCACTATGTGTCGGAGAAGTTCCCGCTGAGCTTGTTCATGGGGTGCAACCCGAGAGGGCAAGTGTTCTTCTTCGTCCTCGGGGAAAGCGACGGCCAGGTGGGGCTGGTGGAGCTCGACTTTGAGGAGCAGCTGCACCGCCTCATGTACGAGGTGCTGCTTCAGCGCCGCCCGGACGAGGACCCGTGCTGGGGCCTTGCGGTGCACTACGACCCGGACGCGGACGAGATCCAGTACCGGGGCCTCGACGGCCTCGGCGCCATGGGAGATGAAGAGCGCGCGCTGGAGGTGCAGCGGGTGGCCAAGGAGATGGGCGGGCTCGCTTCGGAGAGTTAGCCCCAGCCGAGGGCGTGGAGCTCGTGCTCTTCTAACCCGAAGTAGTGGCCCACCTCGTGCAGCACGGTCACCTTCACCTCGTGGCGCAGCTGCTCCTCATCCGCGCAGATCGCCTCGAGGGCGTTTTTGTACACGAACACCGCGTCCGGCAAGAACCCGGAGTGGTTCGAGTGCTGCTGCGTTAGCGGCACCCCCTCGAACAGGCCGAGCAGGGTCGGATTGTCCGGGTTGTAATCCCGCGCCAGGATCACCATGTTTGTCATGTGCTGGGCGAAGTTGTCGGGGATGGTGTCCAACGCGTCGTTGATCATCTCCTCGAACGCCTCGTCGCTGACCGGGAGCATGGCTACTGCACCGGAGCCTGTGCGGGTGCCTGCGCGGGGTCCTGCACACCTGCTGCTGGGTCCTGCGCAGCGCCGGCGGCGGGATCCTGCGCAGCGCCAGCGCCAGTGCCGGCGGTGGGCGCTGGGGCAGCCGAGGTCTGCTGGTCCCTCAAGGGGCGGCGCTGGGGGCGTTCGGGGGGCGGAGCGTCGTCGATAAGCAAATGCTCGCGGCCCTGCGTCGCAGACCCGGTGAGGTTGGCGAAGCCGCCCTCCGGGCGCGAGAACATCAGCGCGCAGTTGACGCTGCGGGAGCCGCCCTCCCAGGCGGCGGGGGACTGCGTGGTCCAGAACGGTCGCAGCGCGATCTGGTAGAGGTTCTCTTCGCTGCCGAGGTACTCCTGCGCGGCCTGGGTGCACACGTCCTGGAGGTGCTTGTCCTGCTCCTCAACGGCCGGGGTGTGGTCCGGGAAAACCTCATCGAGCGAGACCGTGCTGGTGATCTCCAGTTGGTGCGGGTCCGCGCACTTGACCGCGGTGAGCGTGTTGGAGGCGTCGATGGACACGCACTGGCCGGGCTCGAACACGCGGGCCTGGTCCTGGTCCACCACACGCCCAGACGTCAGGATCGGCTCGCCGGCGCGGTCGGTCTCCTGCAGCCCGCACAGCATCGTGCGGTCGCCGCGGGCCCACGCGTCCGCCGGCGGCAGGATCGGTGCGATGGAGTAGCGGCCGTTCGGGTCGTACTTGCCTTCCAGATAACGCAGCGTGCCGGCGCCGCACAGCTCCTCGCGCAGCTGGGCCTGGCGCGTCGGGTTCGGCATCGGCGCCTCCGGGCCGAACTCGGAGGTGGGGTAGGTGGCCAGGTTCTGGCGCAGGGACACCTCGAAGCGGTGCTCGCCCTCGCAGTCCGCCTGTTCGAAGCCGGTGATCGTGCCGTCTTCGGCCACCTGCCAGGTCAGGCAGGCCCCGGCGTCGGCGGTGGTGAACGTCGCCGCTTGGTCGGGCGAGACGGTGGAGCTGGCGGTGGTGGAGGAAGCCTGGTCCCCAGTGTCAGTCTCCGAGGTGTCGGCGGCGAGCGTGTACGTGCCCGCGCCGACGGCACCCGCCAGTGCGGCGATGAGGAAGGAACGCAGCGCGCTCTGTTTCGAAGCCATGGCGGCCTATTATTCCACTTCTCGCGCTACCCGAGTAGTCAGCCGGTAGCGGTCCGTGCGGTACACCGAGGAGCAAAACTCCACGTTGTGCGTTCCTGACCGGGCGAAACGCACGATGTGCAGCAGGGCTGTGTCCGGTTCGACGTCTAGCAGCGGGGCGTTGTCCGGCCCGGCGGTGACCGCGGTGACGGTCTGCTCCGCCTCCGTGACGCCCAGGCCGTAATGCTTGTCCAGCAGGGTGTAGACGGAGTGGTAGACGTCGTTTTCCAGAAGGTCCGGCACCAGGGTGGCGTTGTACCAGGCGTCGTCCACGGCGTACGGTTCGCCGTCGCCAAGCCTCAGCCTGCGCAAACGGATGTGCGTGGCGGTGGGGGCGGTGCCGAAAAACTGCGCGACCTCCTCCGGCGGGGTGGTGCGCTCGCACAGCAAGATGCGTGACGACGCCTCCACGCGCTGCGCCCGCATCTCATCCGAGAAACTTGCCAGGTGCAGGCGCGACACCAACGGCGCCGGGGCGACGAACGTGCCCTTGCCGCGCACGCGGCGCAGCCGGCCCGCCGCCACCAAGTCCCCGATCGCGCGGCGCACCGTGATGCGGGAGACTCCGTACTCCTCCTCCAGCGCGCGTTCACCCGGCAGCGGGTCGCCGGGGGAGAACTCCGCGGCAATGCGGGACTCCAGAAGCGAGCGGAGCTGCTCGTGCTTGGGCACAGGGCCGTCTGCGATCGGGAGGGTCATACGCCCACCATAGCGCACTGGTTATGACCGGACGCCGTTATGCCATTGCAGCGTCGGTTTCAGGGTCGGTTGCAGGGTCGGCAGACAATGTAAGGTGAACAAGCGTGATTGATCTGAAGCGTGTGCGCGAAAACCCCGAGGCTGTCCGCGAGTCCCAAAGGGCCCGCGGCGAAGACCCTGCGCTTGTGGACGAGCTGCTGGCCGCCGACGAGGCCCGCCGCTCCGCCATCCAAAAGGCGGACGAGCTGCGCTCCGAGCAGAAGGCGTTTGGCAAGAAGATCGGCCAGGCCGCCCCCGAGGACCGCCCGGCGCTGCTGGAAGGCTCCAACGAGCTCAAGGCCCGCGTGAAGGAGGCCGAGGCGGAGGAGGCCGCCGCGCAGGAGAAGCTGGAGAAGCTGCAGTACTCCATCGCCAACATCATCGAGGGTGCGCCGGCCGGCGGCGAGGAGGACTTCGTCTTAATCGAGCACGTCGGCGAAGTGCCCGAGTTCGACTTCGAGGTCAAAGACCACCTGGATCTCGGCGAGGCGCTCGGCATCATCGACATGAAGCGTGGCACCAAGGTCGGCGGCGCGCGCTTTTACTACCTGGCGGGCGACGGCGCCTGGCTGCAGCTGGGCATGCTCATGCTCGCCGCCCAGAAGGCGCGCGAAGCCGGCTTCAAGGTGATGATCCCGCCGGTGCTGGTGCGCCCGGACGTCATGCAGGGCACCGGCTTCCTGGACGAGCACGACGAGGAGATCTACTACCTCGAGCGTGACGACATGTACCTGGTGGGCACCTCCGAGGTGGCGCTAGCCGGCCTGCACCAGGACGAGATCATCGACCTGTCCGACGGCCCGCTGCTCTACGCCGGCTGGTCCTCCTGCTTCCGCCGCGAGGCCGGCTCCTACGGCAAGGACACCAAGGGCATCCTGCGCGTCCACCAGTTCGACAAACTGGAGATGTTCGCCTACTGCAAGCCCGAGGACGCCGAGGAGATGCACCAGAAGCTGCTCGGTCTGGAGCGCGAGATGCTCGGCACCGTGGAGGTGCCCTACCGCATCATCGACGTCGCGGCCGGCGACCTCGGCTCCTCTGCCGCCCGCAAGTTCGACACGGAGGCATGGGTGCCGTCGCAAGGCACGTACCGCGAGCTGACCTCCACCTCCAACTGCACCACCTTCCAGGCCCGCCGCCTACACACCCGCTACCGCGACGCCGACGGCAAGACCCAGACCGCCGCCACCCTCAACGGCACCCTGGCCACCACCCGCTGGCTGGTAGCCATCCTGGAGAACAACCAGCAGGCCGACGGCTCCGTGCGCGTGCCCGAGGCGCTGCGCCCGTGGGTGGGCAAGGAAGTGCTCACGCCGTAATGGATACGCGCCGATACCGCGGCTTCACCGTCCCGCGGCTCTACGAAGGCATCTCCGCCAACCGCGACGAGGCCGTGGAGAAGTTCTACCAGGGCCTCGTCGGCTTCGCCCGCCGCCTCATGCGCGCGGCGAACATCGAGGTCACGGTCATCGGCGCCGAAAACCTCCCGGCGGAAAGCGGCGCGATGCTCGCCGGCAACCACACCGGCTACGCCGACTTTATCCTGATGGGCACCGGGCCCTACCTGCACGGCGAGCGGCTCGTGCGGTTCATGGCTAAAAAGTCCGTCTTCGACGTGCCCGTGCTGGGCCGGCTGCTCAAGCTGATGAAGCACGTGCCGGTGGACCGCGCCCACGGCGGCGCCTCCATCGCCCCAGCGGTTGAGATGCTGCGCGAAGGCAACCTCGTCGGCATCTTCCCCGAGGCCACCATTTCGCGGTCGTTTGAGCTGGCCGACTTCAAAACTGGCGCCGCGCGCATCGCCCACCAGGCTGGGGTGCCGCTCGTGCCGTGCGTGATGTGGGGCTCGCAGCGCATCTGGACCAAGGACCTGCCCAAACACTTCCGTGACGTGCCAGTCATCGTGCGCTACGGCGAGCCCGTCGCCCTCACCGGCGACGCCGAGGCGGACACCGCCGAGCTGAAGCGACAGATGCAATTGCTTCTCGACGCCTCACGGTCCGAATACGCCTCCCTCTACACCGACGGCGCGGGCGAGGCATGGATGCCGGTCGCGCTCGGCGGCACCGCGCCCACGCCGGAGGAAGCCGAGGAGCTCTACGCGAAGGAGCGCGCCGAGCGCGAAGCGAAGAAGCTGCGTAGGAAAGGTTGATGCTTCATGCCTGTCGACGCCACCGGTGACGCCCCGCGCCTGATCATCTCCGACATCGACGGCACCTTCATCACCTCCGCCGGCCGCGTCACCGACAGGCTGCGCGCAGTGATCGTGCGCGCCGTCGAAACCGGCGCCCACTTCGGCCTGGCCACGGGGCGTCCGCACCGCTGGCTCATCCCCGTGCTGGAGCAACTTCCGCTCGCACCGGTGTGCGTGTGCGCCAACGGGGCCGTGGTCTACGACCCAGCCACAGACCGGGTGCTGCACGCCTTTGAGCTCTCCCCGTCCGCGATGGCCGAGGTCGTCGAGGCGGCGGAGCGCGTCCTCGCCGATGTGCCGCACGGCTACGGCGTGGAGCGCGTCGGCTCGTCCGCGCTCGACCCGGAAGAGGAGTGCTTCATCATCACGCCTGAGTACAACCGGGACGCCTGGGACAGCCAATTCGGCGTCACCGACACCCAAACCCTGATCAGCCAGCCGGCCGCGAAGCTGCTGGTGCGCTGCCCCTCCATGACTTCGGCGCAGATGTACGAGCTCATCGCGCCAGAGGTAGACCCCGAGCTCGCGCACGTGACCTACTCCATGGACGAGGGGCTGATCGAGGTGTCCTGCCCCGGCGTGAACAAGGCCGCCGGCGCGCGCTACCTGGCCGAGCGCTACGGCGTCACCGCCGCCGACGCCGTTGCGTTCGGCGACATGCCCAACGACCTGGAGCTTCTGCGCTGGGCCGGTGTTGGCGTGGCGATGGGCAACGCGGCACCCATGCTTCACGACGCCGCCGACCACGTCACCGCCACCAACAACGAATACGGTGTCGCGCGCGTGCTCGAGCGCTGGTTCTAGCTCGCCTGCTGCTCCAGGCCCGCGAGCCAGGTGCGGTACGGCGTGGCAATCCGGTTGGGCAGCTGGTGCACCCCCGGGCGCTGGTCAATGGCGTTCTGGATCTGCGCGATGAACCCGTCGGTGCGCGCGTTATCCCACCCCACCCTGCGCACCACGGCGCCTTGATTCTGGAGTTGGGTTTCGCGGTGGCGTTCACGTCGTAAAGCTTCTGCTGCATCCCCGAACACCCCGCTGTTCTTCTCCAGCCCGTCCGCCTCGAGCACGAGGAAGCCGTTGATGAGCACGTCCGCCCACGCGACCGTGGGCCATCCATCCGCCTCGGTGATGCTGAAGCCGACCTGGAACTCGATGGCCTCCACGCCCGTGAGGCGGCCGTCGGCGATCGCGCGCAGAATCGCATCGCGCACGATGGTCTCCAACGCACTCGCGGACGTGTCGGCGGAGTGGCAGATGAGCTCGCGGAAGGCCTTCATGCCGCGGGCGCGGGTGAGGGTTTCGGTCTTTTCCAGCAGGTAATCCGTGGTGAGGTGCTCGTGCTTGAAGCGCGCGGACTCGATCTGCACCAGCGCCTCGAGCGGGCCGTAGTAGCGGAACGAGTCAAACATGGCACGGATCGCTGTCGCGGTGCGGATGCCGTTGTGCTCGACGAACTCCGCGTCGCGGAGGAGGCCGCTGCGGTAGATCCTGTCCGGGTACTTCTTGCCCCAGGCCCGGGACGACCCAGGCATCGCAAGATCTACCGTGGTCACCCATTTGTATGTGGAAAGGTCGAGCCACCGTGCAGCGGCCGGGCCCGTGATTGCTGCGGTTTTGCACTGTGCTGCGACCTTCTTGATCAGATCCAGCTCAGCCTGACGTTTCTCTTGAACTCCCCCCATGACAGGGAGTATTGCACGGTCTGTGCTGCTCGTCCACGCGAGCGCTGTGGGTCGAGTGGGGTGTCTGGGGTGGTGATGTACGGATCGTCTAGCACGACGAAAGCTGCTGCTAGACGATCCGCTTCTGACGCACGCGTTTCCCCAGTTCGTAATGAAGATCAGTGCCAGTAGTACGCTGATCGTCTAGCAGGCCGCGGCTGTTGCTAGACGATCCGTGCTGCTAGACGATCCGAGCAGGCGTTTTGGTGCGAAACCTGCCCTCAAGCACCCACCACAGCCAGCGCACCCCGCCCCCACCCGTAAAATCGCGCGCATGGCTTTGATTGCGGCGATTGACCAGGGCACGACGTCGACGCGCGTGTGCATCACACGCACCGACGGCAAGGTTGTTGCCCAGTCGCAGTTCGAGCACACCCAGCACATGCCGCAAAAGGGCTGGGTGGAGCACGACCCGATGGAGATCTGGCGCAACACGCGCCGGGCGTTGAGTGAGGCGCTCGCGGACGAGGACATCAGCGAGCAGGACATCGACGCGCTCGGGGTGACCAACCAGCGCGAAACCGCCGTGATCTGGGAAAAGGAGACCGGCAAGCCGATCTACAACGCCATCGTGTGGCAGGACACCCGCACGAACCACGACGGCGACGCCGCGAAGTACCTGCGCAAGACGGGGCTGTTGCACAACTCGTACCCGGCGGCGCCGAAGTGGGCGTGGATCCTGGACAACGTGCCAAACGCTCGCGAGCGCGCGGAAAACGGCGAGCTGCTCGCGGGTACGATCGACACCTGGCTGATCTGGAACCTCACCGGCGGCGCGAAGGACTTGGACCGCGCGCTGCATTTGACGGACGTGACCAACGCGTCGCGCACCTTGCTCATGGATTTGGAGACGCTGCAGTGGGACATGCAGCTTTGCGACGAGCTCCGCATCCCACCGCAAATCCTCCCGGAGATCCGCC
This sequence comes from Corynebacterium sp. ACRQP, assembly GCF_022345915.1. Classification (NCBI taxonomy): domain Bacteria; kingdom Bacillati; phylum Actinomycetota; class Actinomycetes; order Mycobacteriales; family Corynebacteriaceae; genus Corynebacterium; species Corynebacterium sp. ACRQP. The sequence continues at coordinate 52,058 of NZ_JAKRMZ010000002.1, forward strand.
CGTCGGTGGGCAACTTCGGCAAGATCCGCCCCCGCGGCCCGCTGGCGGGGGTGCCCATCACCGGCGTGCTCGGCGACCAGCAGGCCGCGCTGTTCGGCCAGGGCGGCATCCGCGAAAACGACGCGAAGATGACCTACGGCACGGGGCTGTTTATGCTGCTCAACACGGGTGGCACGCCGAAGTTCAGCGACCGTGGCCTGCTCACCACCGTGGCGTACCAGATCCAGGGCCAGCCGCCGGTGTACGCGCAGGAGGGCTCGGTGGCGGTGGGTGGCTCGCTGATTCAGTGGCTGCGCGACCAGCTGGGAATCCTGAGCACCGCCGCGGAGTCGGAAACGCTGGCCAGCCAGGTCGAGGACAGCGGGGGAGTGGTGATCGTCCCGGCGTTTTCGGGCCTGTTCGCGCCGAGGTGGCGCCCTGATGCGCGTGGGGTGATCGTGGGGTTGACCCGGTTCGTCGATAGGCGGCATATTGCCCGGGCCGCGCTCGAGGCGACCTGTTTGCAGGCGCGCGAGGTGGTGTGCGCGATGGGCGGGGAGCCGAAGGCGCTGAAGGTCGACGGCGGGATGACCACGAACGACCTGCTCATGCAGATGCAGGCCGACATCCTTGGCCTGACCGTCGAGCGCCCTGCGAATACGGAGACCACGGTGATGGGCGCGGCGTCGGCGGCGGGCATGGGCATTTCGCTTATCGACGAACCGCTCACGCTCGGCCCCGCAACCACCTGGGAAAACGAAATGGCCGGCCCCGAAAGGGACCGGCTTGTCGCCGCGTGGGAGGACGCGGTGTCGCGCTGTTTGGATCTTGCCTAGGCCCGAGCTTGCGAGGGCCTAGTTCGTGTTGATGTCCACCGCGTTGGTGGACGGGTTGTAGGTGATGAAGCCGCCTTCGAAGTCCACGCGCACGGTGTCGGCGGTGGGGTTGAACTGCTGCGTCACCGGCATGCCCAGCGGGCCGGCGTCCAAGCCCTGCTGCAGCCAGGCCTCCGCGATCTTGCCCACCAGTGCGATGATCTCGCCTTCGTTGTTGCGGGCGCCGATGCCGTTGGAGTACAGCGCCACGGCCGGGCCGGTCGGGCCGCCGACGCCGGCGACGAGCTTGCCCAGGGTGGGCTCGAGCGTGGTCCAGACCTGGGCTGCCTCACTGGAGCCGAACGCGTTGAGGGTGGGCGCGACGGCCGGGCTGATCTGCTTTGCCAGGTTGGCTGCCTGCGCCAGCGTCAAGCCCTCGAAGACCTGGGTGTCGCCGTCGTTGGAGACGGTGGGCAGCTGGTCCTGAGCGGCCAGGAACAGCAGCACCAAACCGATGGCGGTGCCTGCCACGGTGGCGATGGTGTTCGGGTCGCCGGAGGACAGCGCGGCCAGGGTGCCGTCGGGGGTGCCGTTGCTCGGGCTGCCCTCGTGCTTCGGTGTTGGCGCTGTCTCGGTGCCGCGGGGGTTCGGGTTTGCCGGGGCAGCATCTGTGGTGGTCGCCGGGGTAGTCGTGTTGTTGTTGCTGCCCAAGCGGTCCAAGACGGAGCCGATGCCGGAGCGGCCGCCGCCCAGGGAGCGGTATTTCGTGGCTGCGGTTGCGCGGATCACGGGCAGCTTGGAGTACAGGTTGTCGCCCGGGCAGGTGTTGTAGTGGAAGTCGCGGTGGGCGTTGATGTTGTTAAACATCGCGCCCTGGCCGGCTGCGTACTTCGAGCCGCGGAAGTTGCCCTCGGCGTAGTGGTAGCTGGAGCCGGTTGGGTCGAAGCCCGCGACGGCGGCCTTCCAGCCGATGATTTCGCCCATGGCGCGCAGCGCGGCCGGGGTGGGCTCGGCCTGCTGGTAGTCGCCCAGCATGGACACGCCCCAGGTGTTCTGGTTGAAGGAGCCGACGTGGGCGCCTTGCGGGCCGCGGTCCATGCCGCCGGCGCGGCCTTCGTAGATGTTGCCGTACTTGTCCACGAGCGCGTGGTAGCCGATATCGCCCCAACCCAGGTTGTTGGTGTGGTAGTTCCAGATGCCGCGCACGATTCCCGGTGCCTCGGCCTCGGAGTAGTTGTTGGAGCCGGCCGTGTGGTGCACGGTGGCGGCGGTGGTGGGCTCGCTGTAGTAGGGGGCGCTGCTGCGGCCGGCGCCCCACTGCGCGCGGGTGACAACCTTGGGCATGCCCTGGGTGTAGGAGTCGGCAACCGGCTGGATGCCGCCTTCGGCGGTGCCGGTGCCGCCGTCCAGGAACACGGCTTCGATGTCGTTGGCGGTGGTGGGGGCGTCGGAGACGGCCCGGCCGCCTTCAAGCAGGTCCACGTTGCCGGTGGAGACCTGGATGCGTGTGGTGCGGCCGACGTAGATCGGCTCGGTGCCGAACTTGTCGGAGCCCGCCTGCGGGTCTACCGGGTCCATCTCGAACCACTCGGACCAGGCGCCGTCGGCCTTCTGGGAGCGCACGTACGCGGCGATGTCGCGCTCGCCGGTCCAGGTCAGGCCCACGATGGAGAACTCGCGGTCGTTGGAAAATTCCTTGACCACGCGGCGCACCTGCTCTTCTTCGCCGCCCTGGGTGCGGATGGCGGCGTCGTCGACGGTGATGTTGTCGCCGGCCGCGAACGACGAGGTGGTGGTGTAGACCTCCGGGGCACCTGCGCCGAGGGACTGCACCTGCAGGATGCGGTTGCCGCTGAACGCGTTGGCGGCAACAAGTGCCGTGACGAGGAGGACGGACACGATCACGGGCATGATCGCGGCCCGGGCGGGGTGGGCCGCGCCGCCCTGAATGCTGCGACGTTGCTGCACAGTAATACTCCTGGGGTTTTTGAGGTTCGCTGCGAGAGCAGTGGCAAATGTGACAGAAACGAAGTGTAGTGCAAGTTCAAGTCTCAAGAAAGACTTGAGACTTCTGTGGCGTGTCGTGGCGGAGCTCCGTCGATAGGCAACTGTGCGAAAATAGGCCTCATGGCATACGACCTCATTGTTGTTGGATCGGGTTTCTTCGGCCTCACCGTGGCCGAGCAGGCGGCGAGCGAGCTGGGCAAACGCGTGCTGGTGGTGGAAAAGCGCAGCCACATCGGCGGCAACGCGTACAGCGAAAACGAGCCGGAAACCGGCATTGAGGTGCACAAATACGGTGCGCACCTGTTCCACACCTCCAACGAGCGGGTGTGGGAGTACGTCAACCGCTTCACGGACTTCACGGACTACCAGCACCGCGTCTTCGCGATGCACGACGGCACCGCCTACCAGTTCCCGATGGGGCTCGGCCTGATCAACCAGTTCTTCGGCCGCTACTACTCGCCGGAAGAGGCGAAGAAGCTCATCGAGGAGCAGCGTGAAGGCCTCGACCCCGCGGCCGCGACGAACTTGGAGGAGCGCGGCATCGCGCTGATCGGCAAGCCGCTCTACGACGCGTTTGTGAAGCACTACACCGCCAAGCAGTGGCAGACCGACCCCACCGACCTGCCGCCGGAGATCATCTCCCGTCTGCCGGTGCGCTACACCTTCAACAACCGCTACTTCAACGACACCTACGAGGGCCTGCCAGTGGACGGCTACGCCGCCTGGCTGGAGAAGATGGCGGAGCATGAGCTTATCGACGTCCGCACGGACACCGACTGGTTCGCCGTCGCTGACGAGATCCGCGCCGAAAACCCGGACGCGCCCGTGGTCTACACCGGACCGCTGGACCAGTACTTCGACTACGCCGAGGGCCGCCTGGGCTGGCGCACCCTCGACTTCGAGCAGGAAGTCCTCGAGGTCGGCGACTTCCAGGGCACCCCGGTGATGAACTACAACGACGCCGACGTGCCGTACACCCGCATCCACGAGTTCCGCCACTTCCACCCGGAGCGCTCGGGCTACCCGTCGGATAAGACGGTGATTGTGAAGGAGTACTCCCGCTTCGCCTCCGACGACGACGAGGTGTACTACCCGATCAACACCCCCGAGGACCGCCAGAAGCTCGAAGCTTATCGACGCCTCGCGGCCGAAGAATCCGAGCAGAACAACGTCCTGTTCGGCGGACGGTTGGGCACCTACCAGTACCTGGACATGCACATGGCGATCGCGGCGGCGCTGACCCTGTTTGACAACCAGCTGCGCCCGTTCTTCGAGTCCGGCGAGCCGCTGAGCCAGCCGCGCGGGCACTAAGGGGGCGGCATGGCAATTCAAGAGATTTTCGTTCACCCCGACTGCCCGGACTGCGCGGACGTCATCGCCGAATACAACGACAACTCGCAAAGCTTCGGCGACGCTGAGCTTCTCGACGTCACCGAGCTCGGCAGTCTGAAGCGCTTCCTGCACTACCGTGACCGGCTGTCCGGTTACGCCGCCGCTCGGGACGCCGGCAAGATCGGGGTGCCCTCGAAGGTGCTCGACGGCACCACGGTGGAGTTCTTCGACGCGGTGTAGCCACTGGGAGTTCGGTGAGCCCTCGGTTCCCCTCTCGGCTAAGACAAAGCGCCGACCGGCTTGTGGGAAGTAATTACGTTTCCTGGGATGCAGTCGGATCTTCCCTTAGGTTAGGCAAGCCTATATAGTTTGCGGGGTGAGTTTTAGGCCTTTCCTTGCAACCGTCGCCCGCAGTGAACGCATTGCACCGAGTTTCCAGCGGGTGACGTTCACCGGGGTCGACTCCATGGGGCCCGCCGTTCCCATTAGGGATTTGCGTATCAAGCTGCTGATCCCGCCTGCCAGTGGTCTGTTCGAGCTTCCGGAAGAGGGGTGGTGGGAGACGTGGCGTGCAATGCCGGAGCACATGCGCGGCCACCTGCGTACCTATTCCATTCGGGAGTTCCGGCGAAGTGCTGACGGGCCTGACGAAGTGGACGTGGATTTTGTCTTGCACAGCGATAGTCCCGGTCCCGCCTCGGCGTGGGCGCAGGACGCACAACCTGGACAGCAGCTGCTGATAATTGGGCCAACCCGCGACGATGATTCCGGTGTTGGTATCGAATTTGACCCGGGGTCTGCTGCGATCGCGCGCCTATACGGCGATGAAACCGCGTTGCCTGCAATGGCTCGAATCTTGGCGGATTGGCCCGAGGGGCTCGCCGGTTCTGTCGATATTGAGGTACCTGCTGGCAATCACCTGCCCATCGACTCCCCTCCACAGGTTGATGTCCGCTGGCACTTTCGCGCACAGGGGGACTTCGACTACGGAGACTTGCTTCGTGCGCAGCTGGAAAAGGAGGTTGAGTCCCGTTGTACCTGCGCTTCGCTGGGGGCAGGAAAACCTGGTCTTGTGGATGAGGTCCCGCTTGATGAAGTCTGGGAGACACCCACGTATTCCAGCAGTGGTGAATCTATAGCTCCCACTTCGGATACTGCAGGGCATACCTATTACTGGATCGCCGGGAAGAATACAGCTGTGACGGCGATGCGGCGGCTCCTGGTGGGTGAGGCAGGCGTGCCTCGCCACCGCGTGTCGTTCATGGGGTACTGGCGGTAACGGAGTTGCAGCGTGACTAAACGTGTTGGGCTTTTCGTATTCCTTGTGGTTTCCACTGTGTGTGCAGCGCTGGTGTCGCTGTTGATCGGGGCGCGCGAAATGGGGTTCGGGGCAACGGTGAGCGCGGTTCGTGATGGAATCGTGCTGGCGTTCTCGGACACGGCTGAACAACTTGAGGCACCCAGCGACGAGGCGAAGATCATTGCGCAACTCCGTGTTCCGCGCACTCTGCTTGGTTTGCTGGTGGGAGCAGCGCTGGGCACTGCGGGAGCACTACTGCAGGGGCACACCCGAAATCCGCTAGCGGACACAAACCTTCTGGGCGTCGGGCCTGGCGCGGCGCTTGCTGTGGCAGCGGCCATTTCTTTTCACGGCTCAATGACAGTAGTGGGCACTGTCGGGGTGGGATTCCTCGGGGCAATGCTTGCGGCGGCGCTTGTATTCGTGCTCAGCATGAGAAGTCTGGGATCAACTCCGATCACGGTGGTGCTTGGTGGTTCCGCGTTGGGCGCGGTCTGTTCTGCGCTGACGAGCGGCATCGTGCTGACGCATACGCAAAGCCTTAATGAGATGCGGTTTTGGACAGCGGGTGCTATTGCCGGACGCGATATGCAGGTGGTCGCAGTCCTCGCTCCCGTGATTGTCTTCGGTCTCGTGGGCGCCTTTGTTTCGGCGAATCAGCTGAACCTCCTAAACCTGGGAGATGACGTAGCAAATGCGCTTGGCGTCAGAGTATCCATCGCGCGGACCGTGGGTATCGTCCTGGTTGCGTTGCTCACCGGTGCAGCGGTGGCTGGGGCCGGACCAATCGGGTTCGTTGCCCTGGTAGTTCCGCACCTTGTACGCACCTTCACGGGGCCGGATTACCGCTGGGTGCTGCCGTGCTCCGCACTGGCTGGAGCGACGTTGCTCTTGCTTGCCGACGTTTTTGGTCGCGTCATCGCACGCCCCGGAGAATTGCAGGTCGGCATCACGCTTGCCTTCGTTGGAGCCCCATTCGCCCTGCATATTCTGCGGAAGGGGGCGAAACTCTGATGCGGGTTGTCGCGATGAATAGTGTTCTTGCGGTGCTGGCCTTAGCAGCGGCGCTTGGTGGTGTGATGGTCGGAGATTTCGAGCTATCGGTTCGAGACGTAGTTTCCGCTCTCATGGGCCAAACGGCGGAGTTGACCCGGACCGTAGTTCTTGAGTGGCGCTTGCCACGAGTGGTCACGGCGCTGGGTGTAGGTGCTGCGCTGGGCTTTGCCGGGGCAATCTTCCAGACCATTACAAGGAACCCACTGGCGAGCCCGGACATCTTGGGTGTCACCTCGGGCGCATCCGCTTTCGCTTTGACTGCGTTGCTCGCTGGTGGCAGCGCCGGGATGACGTTGCGTGCACTGGGCGTGCCGCTCAGTGCATTCCTCGGCGGACTGGCCGTGTCCGCGGCGATCTGGTGGCTGAGCCGCGGTGCTGGACTCGGTTCCTTCCAGCTTGTCTTCGCTGGCATCATCATTAATGCGCTGGCGACGGCTTACAATTCGTTCCTGCTTGTTCGCGCCGACTATCGAGATGTGGGCAAGGCGCAGGCGTGGGTAACCGGTTCGGTGGGGTCTTCTGGTTGGCACGACGCAATCGCGGTACTTATTGCACTGGCGGTCGTCATTCCGCTATTGCGGTGGGCAGCCTTCAAGCTTGAGGCGCTCTCTCTCGGGGAGGACACCGCGGCTGGTCTCGGGGTAGAGCCCCGGCGTACCCAGCTCATCCTCATGCTGATGGCTGTGATGCTGGCATCGATGAGCGTTGCGGCGTCTGGGCCGATAGCCTTCGTGGCGTTTGTCGCGCCACAGATCGGTCGCAAGATCACACATACAGCAACGCCGCCATTAGGAACTGCGATGCTTGCTGGCGCAGCGATCGTCTCCGTCGCTGACTTGGCTGTGCGAACCCTGGTGCCAGGGAACCTGCCGGTGGGGACAGCTACGACGGCAATCGGTGGTGCAGTGCTGCTTTACACGCTGTTGCGTGCAACACGAAAGGTGTCCATATGATGCTTCAAGTCCGAAATCTCACAGTGAGTTATGGCGCTTCTGTCATCCTCAAAGGCATCGATCTCGATGTGCCCAAAGGCGGTATCACCACAATCGTCGGCCCAAACGGTTGCGGCAAGTCGACGCTGTTGCGAGCAGCAGCAGGGCTTCTTGCACGCGACTGCGGCACGGTAACGCTGAACGGCGTGGACATGGCAGAACTGAAGCGCCGCGAGATTGCACGTCAGCTGGCAGTATTGCCGCAGACCCCGGTCGCTCCCGAGGGGTTGACGATTCGTGATTTGGTTGGCCGCGGACGCCACCCGCATCAATCCTGGTTGCGACAGGATTCAGCTGAGGATTCGCGTGTGGTCGATGCGGTGATGGAACTGACCAATGTCACGGAGTTTGCAAACCGTCCGCTCGAGCGGCTTTCTGGTGGTCAGCGTCAGCGGGCATGGATTGCGATGGTCTTAGCGCAGGAGACTCCGCTCGTGTTTTTGGACGAGCCTACGACGTACCTCGACTTGTCTCACTCTGTCGAGGTCTTGTCGCTGGTACGTCGTCTCGCTGATCAGGAGGGGAGAACCGTGCTTATGGTGCTGCATGATTTGAACCTCGCTGCACGCTACTCAGATCAACTCGTCGTGATGCAGCGTGGCGAGGTGGAAGCGGTCGGTGCGCCTGCCGAGGTGCTCACCGAGTCCCTACTGGACCGTGTTTTTCATCTGCCTGCTGTCGTGGCGACAGACCCGGTAAACGGGGGTCCACTGGTTGTCCCCCGGTAAGCACCACTTGAGGTTGGAGACTTAGAGCTGCTTTCTGATTTGCTCGATTGCGTATGGGATAGACAGGGGGTTCGGCATGCTCATTGCGTTGGCGGTATCTGTGTCTAACCAGTAGACCCCGCCACGCTTATTCACATCGAGGTCCATGAAGGTGGCATCGTTCTTCAGTGCATCGATTGCGCCGTAGTAGTCCAATACGAAGACGTAGTCCACGTCGTTGAAGTCAGCGTAGTTCTCTGGGGACCAGTCGAGGAAGAAGCTGGATCCATCGCCGTTGAACTTCTCTGGGATCTTGAACCCCAGTTTTTCGATGAAGGAGCCGCGGCCGTCGCCCGAGGTGTATACGCCAAACTTGCCGTCGTAAGGCATGCCGATGACCGCTGTTTTGCCTTGCATTTCAGGGTGAGCTTCGCGGAAATCTTGGAAAGCCTGCTCGGAGTCGGCGATGAGTTTTTCGCCTTCGGCTTCCTTGTTCAACGCCTTGGAGATTTCCTTAATCTGTTCATCCCACGGCACTTGCCAATCTTGGTATTTATCCGAGTGGAAGGTGGTTGGCGCAATCTGCTCGAGCAGTGCTTCTTTGTCGGCTTCGAGGCCGCTGTTCACTGCAATGATCTTTGTCGGGTTGAGCGAGGCCACCTTTTCGGCAGTGTCTGTGCTGAACTCAGTGGTCGTGTCTCGGATCGGGTTCGGGTCGACTGTGAGCTTGTCCTTGGCCCAAGGCCCAAGCCCGGAAGGGTCCCCCGAACCTTCCTGTTGCCAGGTGGCGTAACCGACCGGTTGTTCACCGAGTGCAAGGACCGTATCGACGTCGCCGAGGCCCATTGTCACAATTCGCTCCTCTGACCCGTTGACATCGGAGGTTTCGGGAGCGGCTGTTGGATCGCTTGATCCTCCGGAGCAGCCGGCAAGCACGAGCGCCGCGGCGAAAGTGGCTGCGATCCCCTTCAGGGCGCGAGAGGTAGAGAGTCCCAAGGTTGCACCTTTCGTAGGTGGGTAAAGAGTTGTTAGATAGGTCTGCCTGACCTAACGTGATCAGACTAAGGTATGCCTTACCTTAGTGGCAATCTTCATTGTGTTGCGCGGGACCGAGTCGACGAACGTTGAGATGAAGGATCAGCTTCGGCGACACCTGCTGCCACCTACGGCGCCCCGTACACTTGCCCACTGTGGGAACTTTCATAGCACTTATCGGCCTGCTGTTGGCCACCGTCCTCGTCGCCGCAATAGGTGAGCGCACCGGCCTGCCGTGGCCGGCGCTTCTGACCGTGGTGGTCGCACCGGTGATCTTCATTCCCGGCATCGACACCGTGTCCATCGATCCGCACCTGATCCTGCCGATCTTTCTACCGCCGCTGTTGTGGTCGTTGGCCCGGCGCACGAGCTGGGGTCAGATCGGGGCGCAGCTCAATGTGGTGCTGACCATGTCGATCATCTTGGTGTTCCTTACCGTCGCGGCGCTGACCGCCACGGCGATGTGGATGCTGCCGGGGCTGAGCCTGGCAGCGGCGATGGTGCTCGCCGCCGCGATTGCCCCGCCGGATCCGGTGGCGGTAGACGCGGTGGCGGGCCCGGCCGGCATCCCGAAGCGCATCACCGGCACGCTGCAGACGGAGGGGCTGTTCAATGACGCCGCCTCCATCGTCACCTTCAACGTCGCCATGGCGGCCGCGGTCGCGCACGGCGAGGTCGACTTCGGCAAGGGCGCGCTGCAGTTCCTCTACGCTGCCATCGCCGCGGTGCTGATCGGCCTAGTCGTGGGCAGATTGGCCGCGATCTTCGCCAACTCTGTGCCAGATTCCGTGATCCGCACCGCGTTTACCTGGGTGCTGCCCTTCGCCATCTACGCAGGCTGCGAGGCCATCGGAGCCTCCGGCGTCATCGCGATCGTCATCGCCGCGGTGGAGATGTCCTCGCGCTCGACCATGACCGCCGAGGACCGCCTCACCGGCCACTCCTTCTGGGAGACGGTGGAGCTGCTGTTCACCGGCGTTGCGTTCGGCCTGATCGGCATGAGCGTGCGCGATGCCATGGACACCGCCGGCACGCACATTTGGCAGGCGGTGCAGGTGGGCGTGGTCCTGTCCGTCGTCGCGTTCGCGGTGCGCTTCATCTGGATGTGGGTGCTGTACAAGATCAACCAGAAAAAGCACCACACCAACGTCTCGCCGCTGCGCCTGCAGGAGGTCCTGCTCATGGCGTGGGCGGGCATGCGCGGGCTGGTCACCCTGGCGCTCGTGCTGGCAATCCCGGCGTCCGCGACTGCCTACCACCACGAACTCTCAGTCATCGCGTTGACCGTGCTCACCTGCACGATGGTGCTGCCGGGGCTGTTGCTGCCGTGGCTCGTCGATAAGCTTGACCTGCAAAACGGCCCCGCCGGCGACAAGGCCGTCGAGGAGCTGAGCCAGCGGGCGTACGCCGCGGCGCGCAAGGCGGTCCGCGAGCACGGCGAGGAGTACGCGCCGGAGGCATACGCGATGATGCAGGAGCGCCTCGACTCGATCGCGGAGAAGCGCCTGCAGGACCCCGAGGGTTCCGAGGAGCGTAAGGCTGCCTTCGACCGTGCGCGCGCTGGCGCTGCGCAGCTGCAGGAGGTTGCGCTGCGTGCTGCCAGCTGGGAGCTGCAGCAGGCGCGCCGCGAGCGAAAGTACAACCCTGCGGATGTGGATGCGGTGCTCGCGGACTTGGACCGCCTCATCCTCGCGCGCAACCGCAAGGCCCTCACCGCGCCGAGTTCGATGTGGGAGCAGAAGTAGGGGGCCTTTGCCTATCGACGACCCTCCGGCCCACCCCCGAAATTCCCAAATGCAAAGTGAAACCGTTTCAAAACGCAAAGCAGAACCGTTTCGAAACGCAAAGTGAAACCGTTTCGAAATGCAAAATGGGCAGCTAGATAGCTATGATTTCGGTATGTCTGATTTCTACATTCCTCGTCTTGCGGATGAGCAGCTCGAAAGGGCACTCCGCCGCCAAGGGGGAGTCCTCATTCAGGGACCAAAGGGCTGCGGAAAAACAGAAACCGCGAGCCGTCACGCAGGCAGTGTGCTGAATGTCGAAACAGACCCTGCAGTTCCGCTTGCTATGTCGACAGACCCGAGACTGCTCTTGGAGGGGGCGTCGCCGAGGTTGGTGGATGAGTGGCAATTGCAGCCACGTCTGTGGGATTTTGCCCGCCACGAGATTGATAAGCGGAAGGCGAAAGGCCAGTTCATCTTCACTGGTTCGACTGCTCCAAGCGTAGACGCGACCCGGCACTCTGGCGCGGGCCGGTTTGCCCGGCTCACCATGTCCACAATGACACTGTGCGAGTCGGGAGAGTCCGATGGATCTGTCTCACTTCGACACATCGCGAGTGGTGGGGATCCGAAATTTGCGACCCCAGACTTGACCCTCTCTGGACTCGCTGAGCGGATGTGTCGCGGAGGGCTTCCCTACAACGCTGATCTCTCGCTAGAAGACGCGATGCAGAACGTCCGCGACTATGTGCAAACCGTCGCGGATGTGGATATTCATACAGTGGGAACGGTGGTGCGGGATTCGGAGCGGGTCCGTCGCATCGTGCAGTCCATAGCACGCGCGGTTGCGACAGAAGTCGAAATGCAAACCATCGCCAGCGACGCGGATGTCACCAGAGAAACCGCGCGCGACTACCTCGACGCGTTGACGCGCATTTTCATCGCTGTAGACCAGCCCGCGTGGTCGACGCATTTGCGTTCCAAAGCTACGTTGCGGAAATCCCCCAAACGTCACCTTGCAGATCCAGCATTCGCAATGGCTGCCCTCGAACGAGGCCCCCACCATCTCATGCAGGACCCGCGCTATTTCGGGCAGCTCTTCGAGTCACTCGTAGTGCACGAGCTTCGCGCTCTAACTGGGAAAACGGTCTATCACGCGCGACTGAATACGAAGTTAGAGGTGGATGCGGTAGTCAATTTCGAAGGGGTGGACATTCTGGTGGAGGTCAAACTCGGATACACGCCGGAGGTTCTGGACCAGGCAGCGGACACGCTCTCACGGTTTGACGAGCAACTTGAGCAAGACACCGTGAAATTGGTCATCACCTCCGGCGGGCCCGCGCACCGCCGTGCTGACGGCGTTGTGGTGGTGCCCATAGGCGCACTCGGCCCCTAGCGCCCGCCCGGAGCGCCGTCTCCGAACTCGCGGCGGAAGTTGCCGTCCCAGTCGTAGTCCGCTCCCGGGTCCTGCAGCCCGTAGTCGCCCTGTTCGAGCGCATCCGGCTGCTGGTTGCTGCTGCCCTGGATTCCCATGAGGATAAACACCGCGCCCGCAACGGCGCCGGCGACGCCGATGAACACGGACGTTGAGCCGGACAGGAACGCGAACGACAGCACGGCCACCACGATGCAGGCCGCGCCGACGGCGTAGTTGCGTGCCTGCGAGCCGGAGCGCTGCTGATCTGCGGGGTCGTGGGGGAGGCCATCTGCGTCGTATCCCTGGAACTGCATGGCCCGCAGCCTACCTGGAAAGGAACGCGCGGATCGCGGCCGTGACCTCGTCGGGAACTTCCACGGTCGGCACGTGCCCACCCGCGGTGAGCGTGAGTGTCTCGGCGGGGCCTGAAACACCGTCGGCGATGGCGTGCACGACCCCGGGCGGAGTGGAGGTGTCCTCGGGCCCGGCGATGGTGAGAACCGGCGCGGTGATCCGGGCGAGCTCGTCGGCGAAATTCCAACCCGCCAACGCTTCTGCGCAGGTGGCGTAGCCCTCACCGGTGGTGGAGGCGATCATGCGGGCCAGCGCGTCGGCAGTCGCGGGGTGCGATTGCCTGAACTCGCCGGTCACCCAGAGTTGCACCGCGCCGTCGACGCGCGGTGCCACGCCGTGGGTGCGGGTTTGCTCCACGCGCGGGGCCCACACGGGTGCGCCGCCGAGGTTGGCGCCGGTGCACATGAACACCGCCTTGTTCACCCGGCCGCTGTGCGCAGCCAGCCACTGCGCGATCGCGCCGCCGAGCGACAGTCCGACGACGGAAAACTCGTCCACGCCCAGCGAGTCCAACGTTTCAAGGGTGGAGGAGGCGAGGGAGGGGATCGTCGATAGGCAAGATGCGTCGGGTGTTTCCCCGTGGCCGGGGTGGTCGAGTGCGATGACGCGGAAGGTGTCCGACAGCGCGTCGAGCTGCGGAAGCCACATGTCGGTGGTGGAGGCGATGGAGCCGGAAAACACGACTGGGTGCCCGTCGCGCGGGCCGAAGTCTTTGTGCGCGAGCAAAGTCATGGACCCACTGTGCCTCACATCGCGAAACCCTGCGAGCAAAATCAGAGGGCGGGAAGGTCGCCGCGGATCGTCGCGACGCTGTTCGCCACCATGTAGATGCCGACGATGGCGGCGATCCAGAGAAGCGTCACTTTCGCCTCGTATTCGAGGCGGGGGATGAGGCGTTCGAGCCGCGGGAAGAACTTCTGGCCGAAGAGCAGTGCCAAGGTAGCGAGGATGACCGTAGGCAAGATCATGACGAGGCAGTAGACGCCCACGGCCCCGGCCTTTGCCGCGGAGGGGATATCCCAGCTGCCAATGATTCCCATCGCTGCGATGTACGGCAGCATCGTCGCCGCCTCGGTGAGAGATGCGCCGAGGCCTAGGGCGACCATGCTCGGCACGCTGCTTGTGGCTCCGGCTGCGCGTTTCGGCAACTGCCCGGGTTCGGGCTTTTTGGGGTTGGGGCCGAAGATGCCGAAAAGTGCGAGGACCGCGCCCAGCGTCAACGTGATCCACGGGAAGACGTCGGTCTGCGTGATCCGTTCGGCGGCCGAGCCCAGGCCAGCGAATCCGAGGAGCATCCCGAGCCCGAGGAGGAAGTAGACCGCCGCGACGGTGATCAGATACGCGGTCAGTGCGGGAACGCGGACGGCGCGCCAGTGGACGATAAGCGCGAGGGGGATGACAAGGGTGCCCAGGCTGAGGCTGTCGAGCAGCGCCAAGCCAACGACTGCGATGACTGAATCCATGGGACGCTCCGATTCTCTCGTACGAACGTATTGCGCCTTACGAACGTACGAGAATCTAGACTGGTGCGCAACCATGAATGACTTTTCCCTGGACCATCAGTTTTCAGAATCGGCCGCGACAATTGCCGACGCCACTATCCGCATCATTGCGTCGCGGGGCCTCGATGCCGTGAGCGTGCGGGAGGTGGCGAAGGAATCCGGGTTCGCCGCCGGCTCGGTGCAGTATCACGCCCCGAATAGAGACACCCTGCTGGCTCACGCGTTCATCCGCTCCATCCAGCGCCAGAGCGAGCGGGTAGCGGCGGTGCCTGAAAGGGAAAACGAGCTCGAAACCTGGGTGGCGAGGCTCGCCGAGCTTCTCCCGATCGGAGGGGTGCGTTCCGAAGATGCCGCGATCTGGGTCACGTACGGCTCCGCCTCTGCAACCCGGGACTGGATTGCGAAGCTCTATACCGAGGTGCTTGAAGATTTTCAGAGCAGCGTTGTCGCTGCGCTCGGCGGTGAGGAGGATGTAACACCCAAAGCGCGCCTCGTTACCGCGCTAATCAACGGCCTCACGCTGGATAACCTGAGGGTTCCCGAATCTGAGGCCGACCGCATCGTGGCCGACCTCCGCGAAGGACTGCGCCTCCTCTTCTCCAGCTAGCCCGCACCGAACCGCGAGCCACACCAAGGAATCACCTTTGGAGCGATTACGCTTGGCTCCAACTGCCCACAACAGAAAGTGAGAGCTGTGGAGACGAGCAAGACCCTCGCCGTGGACACGCTGCAGCGCGTCCTCATGCCGAAGAAGGGCGAGCCGCACGACGTGCGCATGCTGTACCTGATCGAGCAGGAGCACAACAAGCAGCGTCTGCGCTGGTCCGACCGCACGAGCTTCGAGGTCCCCGCGGGCAACGAGGTCAGCTTCGAGACGTACTTCAACGCCTTCCCGGCGAGCTATTGGCGCCGCTGGTCGCAGCTGGACACGGTGGTCCTGGCCATGGACGTCGAGGGGCGTGCGACCATCTCCGTCTACCGGTCCAAGCACGACGGCACGCGCGTGAGCATCACCAACGTCGAGGCAACCGGGCGCATCGAGATCCCGCTGAAACTGAGTAACTTCGAGGACGGTGGCTGGCTGTGGTTCGACATCACCGCCGAGGACGACACGCGCATCGCGGACGCCGCGTGGTGCTCCCCGCAGGAGCCCAAAGAGCAGGTGCTTGACGACGGCACCGTGGTCCCGCCCCAGCCCAAACAGGTGGCCGTGGGCATTCCCACGTTCAACCGTCCCCGCGACGCCGTCAACGCGCTGCACGCGCTGGCGGAGGACCCGTACGTGGAAGCCTGCATCAGCAACGTGCTCATGCCGGACCAGGGCAACCAGCACCCGGCGAACGAGCCGGACTTCGTCGAGGCCAAGAAGAACCTAAACGGCAAGCTGGAGATTTTCCAGCAGGGCAACCTGGGCGGCTCCGGCGGCTACTCCCGCATCATGTACGAGGCGCTGAACCGCACCGACGCGCCGTTCATCCTGTACATGGACGACGACATCGCCATCGAGCCGGACTCCATCGTCCGCGCTGTGCAGGCCGCGCGCTACGCAGCACAGCCGATCCTGGTGGGCGGGCAGAT
Source organism: Corynebacterium sp. ACRQP (assembly GCF_022345915.1). NCBI lineage: Bacteria > Bacillati > Actinomycetota > Actinomycetes > Mycobacteriales > Corynebacteriaceae > Corynebacterium > Corynebacterium sp. ACRQP. Next base: position 67,856 of record NZ_JAKRMZ010000002.1, read on the forward strand.
GCTCAACCTGCAGGACCGCAGCCAGCTGCGCACCACGGGTGAAACGGTGGACCCGGAGATCTTCATGTTCTCCGCCGCCAAGCACGCCGTCTACGACCACGACTTTGCCAAGTACCCGCTCGGCTACGTGGGCACGGACGAAGAGGACCTGGATCCGAAGAAGACCACATCGCGCCCGCTGCACCGCCGCATCGACGTGGACTACAACGGCTGGTGGATGAACCTCTTCCCGCGCGTGGTGGCGGAGAAGATGGGCCTGCCGCTGCCGCTGTTTATCAAGTGGGACGACAACGAGTACGCGCTGCGCGCCAAGGAAGCAGGCTTTCCGACGGTCACCTGGCCCGGCGTGGCCATCTGGCACATGGCGTGGGCGGACAAGGACGACGCGATTGACTGGCAGGCGTACTTCCACATGCGCAACCGCCTCATCGTGGCCAGCATCTACGGCCCGGACAACCCGGAGGCGATGCTGAAGAACATGCAAAAATCCACCGCGAAGCACTACTTCTGCATGGAGTACTCCACCATCGCCATCCAAAACGAGGCGATGCGCGACTTCCTCGCCGGCCCGGACCAGCTTTTCGACATCCTCGAAACCTCGCTGCCGCGGATTCAAGGGATCCGTAAGGAGTACTCGGACGCGCAGGTGCTGCCGTCCGCGACAGACCTGCCCGCGCCGACCGGCGCGCCGGGCGTGCCCACCAACAAAGTTGGCGGCCGCCTGGCCAAGATCAAGAAGATCCCGTGGGCCGTCAAGGCGCTGATGCACCTGCGCAAGGACGAGGACCGCGCGCACTGGGACGCGCCGCAGCTCAACCTCACCGCCGACGAGGCGCGCTGGTACACGCTTGCCCGCGTGGACTCGGCGACCGTGTCCACCGCAGGCGGGACCGGCGTGGCCTTCCGCAAGCGCGACAAGCAGCTTGCCGACGAGCTGGTGCACGAGCAGAAGGAACTGCGCGCCCAGATCAAGGAGCGTTGGCCGGAGCTCAAGCGCACCTACCGCGACGCGCGCGAAGGACTAACCAGCCACGAGAACTGGGGGAAGATCTTCGATGCCCAGTAAAGAAACCGACCTGCTCGTCGCCATCCAAGACGCGCTGTACACCCCAGAAACCGCGAAGGCTGCCCGGGGTTTGAGCTACTTCGGCGAGCACGATCTCGGTTGGCTGGCGGTGGCGGGGCTTGGCGGAGCCGTCGACAAGCAAAATCGCTCCAAATGGCTCGCGCTCGGCGCTGGCACCTTCGCCGCGCACGCCGCGACCGTGGTGCTCAAGCGCATCGTGCGTCGCCCGCGGCCGCACGACCCGCGCGTGAAAATCGGCGTGAAAACGCCCTCGCAGCTGTCGTTTCCGTCCTCGCACGCCGCGAACACCGGCGCCGCCGCCGCGCACCTGGCGGACATCACCGGCAAAAAGTGGCCGTGGCTGCTCGTGCCGGTGATGATGCTGTCGCGTAACGTGCTCGGCGTGCATTACCCAACCGACACCCTCGCGGGTGCCGCCCTGGGCGCGGCGACGGCGAAGGTGGCAATCGAGGCTGAGAAGAGGATCTAGTGGCAAACACCCGTGAACCTGTGGACGAGCCCCTGATCAAGTCGGAGCCGCACACCTCCGGCGTTGACCAGGTGATGAAGAAAACGCCGCCGAAGAACCTCCCGGACGCGATGATCAAGGGCCTGCGGCCCAAGCAGTGGGTGAAAAACGTCCTCGTGCTGGCCGCGCCCCTGGCCGCCGGCGCGGATGCCTTCAATTCCCGCACCGCCGTGGACATCCTCCTGGCGTTCGTGGTGTTCTGTTTCGGCGCGTCCTCGATCTACCTGATCAACGACGCGCGCGACGTCGAATCCGACCGCCGCCACCCCACCAAGCGGTTCCGCCCGATCGCCTCCGGCATGCTGCCGATCAACCTGGCGTACGTGATGGCGGCGGTGCTCATTGCGCTCGCGCTCGGCCTGTCGCTTCTGGCTACCGACGGCACGTCTTTGGCCTGGGTCATCGGCATCTACATCGCGCTGCAGCTGGGCTACTGCTTCGGCTGGAAGCACATCCCGGTGATCGACATCGCCCTGGTGTCCTCCGGTTTCATGCTTCGCACCATGGCCGGCGGCGTGGCCGCAGGCATCAGCCTGTCCCAGTGGTTCCTGCTGGTGGCGGCGTTCGGCTCCCTATTCATGGCATCCGGCAAACGCTACGCCGAGCTGCTGCTGGTGAAAGAAACCGGCGCGGAAATCCGCCGCTCGCTGCAGGGCTACACCGAGACTTACCTGCGGTTCGTGTGGACGCTGTCCGCCACCGCCGTGGTCATGTCGTACGCGCTGTGGGGCTTCCAGCTGTCCAACTCCGTCGAGGGCACCGCCGCCATCTGGTACCAGGTGTCCATGGTGCCGTTTGTCATCGCGATCCTGCGCTACGCCTCCGTGGTCGACGGCGGGCAGGGCGGCGCGCCCGACGAGATCGCCCTGGAGGACCGCGTGCTGCAGCTGCTCGCCGCGGCGTGGCTGTTCTGCATCGCGATGGCCGTCTACGTTGTGCCGAACTTAGGCTGGTAGGCATTGACCCACTAACATCGTCGCAATGACAAAGAACGCCCGCCTCTCCGCGCTCGCCGCAGCCGTAGTCGCGGGCATCTTCGCGTTCTGGGGCGGGTGGACCCGCCGCTGGATGTCCGACGACGGCCTGATCGTCCTGCGCACCGTGCGCAACCTGCTCGCCGGCAACGGGCCCGTGTTCAACGCCGGCGAGCGCGTCGAAGCCAACACCTCCACGCTGTGGCAGTACCTGATTACCGCGTTTGGCTGGCTCACCGGAGCCCGGCTCGAGGACGTGGCCATGTGGCTCGCGCTGATCTGCACCGTGACGGCGGCCGCGCTGGCCACCTTCGCCGCGGGCCGGTTCTGGGGCAAGGTGGGCCCCGTTGTGCCCCTGGGCATCGTGATCTACCTGGCGCTGCCGCCGGCGCGCGACTTCGCCACCTCTGGGCTGGAGTGGGGCCTGTCGCTTTTGTGGATCGCCGGGTGGTGGGCCGCGCTGGTCGCGTGGGCCGAGCCGCTGCGCCGTCGCGCGCCCGAGGTCGGCTACTTCCTCGCCTTCTGGTGCGGCATGTCCTGGCTCGTGCGCCCCGAGCTCGCGCTCTACGGCGGCGTGACCGGCATCCTGCTCATCGCGTGCAACCCCCGCAAGACCCCAGGCATCCTCGCCGCGGCGCTGCCCGTGCCAGCCGCTTACCAAATCTTCCGCATGGGCTACTACGGCCTGCTCACCCCGCACACCGCCGTGGCCAAGTCCGCCTCCGGCGCCGAGTGGGCGCGCGGGTTCGAGTACTTCGCCGACTTTGTGGGCTACTACTGGCTCTGGCTGCCCGTGCTGGCCGCCGCCGCGTTGGTGGGGTGGATGATGCGGGGGACCGGAGGACGTCGATTAGCAATTGTTTTGCTTGTCACCGGCTGCGCGCTCGCGCACATCCTCTACGTCCTGCGCGTCGGCGGCGACTTCATGCACGGGCGCATGTGGCTGCTGCCGCTGTTCGCGCTGCTGCTGCCCGCGATGGCCGTGCCGATTACGCGCGTCAGCATTGCTTTGGCGACCGCCGTGGCCGTGTGGGCGGGTGTGACCATCGTGCGCGCCCACCCCATCGACTGGGAGGCGTACCAGACCGGCGAGAAGGAACTCGGCATCGTGGACGAGCGCGAGTTCTGGACGCTCGCCGTCGGCCGCGAACTGACCGACCCGCCACGCTACGCCGAAGACTTCCTCGGTTCTAAACTCATGCAGAACTGGGAAGACGCGCTGGACAAGGGCATCGACGCAAACGCCGCGCAGCTCAACCTCGCCTACGTCTCCGCCGACCCGGAAATCTACAGCTGGTACTACCGCGACCGCGAAGAGGATGCCTCGGATCTGAGCAATCTGCCGCTGACCGCATACCTGATCAACCTGGGCATGACTAGCATGAACGCGCCTTTGGACGTGCGCATTCTGGACACCGTAGGCCTGGCAACCCCCATCGCCGCGCGCATGCCGCGCGACCCGAAAGGCCGCGTCGGCCACGACAAGTTCCTCGACCCTGCCTGGCAGGCCGCCGACACCGACACCTACTTGGACGGGCTGCCGCCGTTCATCAGCTCCATGCGCGCGAAGCAGGCGCGCGCCGCACTGCGCAGCCCCGAAATCTCCGAACTGTTGGCTACCTCGCGCGAACCGATGAGCTGGGAGCGCTTCTGGAAGAACGTGCGCTATTCGCTTGGCAAAGGCCGCACGCTGCAGCTTTCCAGCGACCCCGGCCTCTACATCGACGCTGACACCCGCCGGGCGATCCGCCACGGCGGCAACCCCGGAATGGGCGGCGCGCAGATCGCCTGGCCGGTGCAGGCGCACGACGGGGAATAGCGGGTGACGTTTCGAATTGGTAACGTGAACGTGTCTTTTGCCTGAAAACACGTTTTGAGGGGATCTATGAACTCCAAAAATTCTGTGCGCCGCAAGCTCACTGCGCTGCTCATGGCCCTGGTTACCGGCCTGGCAGCGGTGATCGGCGCCCCGCAGGCGTCGGCGGCGCACCGTGACTGGCTGCGGCCCGACTCCACCGGCCACTGCGAGTGGGACCGCGTCGGATTCTGGGTGCAGCGCTGCACGGTGTGGTCCCCCGCGATGAACCGCCACATCCCCGTCCAGATCCAGCCCGCGCAGCGCGCCGGCAACGCTGGCCTGTACATGCTCGACGGCCTGCGCGCCACCGAGATCACCAACGCCTGGGTCAACGACGTCAACGCCGCCCAGATGTTCAAGGACAACAACATCACCCTGGTGATGCCGGTCGGCGGCCAGTCCTCCTTCTACACCGACTGGAACGCCCCGGCGACCTACGACTTCAACCATCCGGTGACCTACAAGTGGGACACCTTCCTGACCAAGGAGCTGCCGCCCTACCTGCAGCAGCACTTCGGCGTGTCGCCGACGAACAACTCCATCCTCGGCCTGTCCATGGGCGGCACCGCGGCGATCAACCTCGCCGCGCTGCACCCGAACCAGTTCCGCCAGGTGCTGTCCTTTTCGGGCTACCTCACCACCACGGTGCCGGGCGGCCAGACCGCACTGCGAGCCGCGCTTCTCGACGGCGGCATGTACAACGTCAACGCCATGTGGGGGTCCTCGCTGAACCCGCGCCGCTTTGAAAACGACCCGTTCTTGAACATGGGCAACCTCCGCGGCCGCGACGTGTACGTCTCCGCCGGCTCCGGCGTGCCGGGCCCGGCAGACCAGAAGTACCTGCCACAGCACCGCGCCGCCGGCATCGCGCTGGAAAACGTCGCGAACGCTACCACCCGCGCGTGGTCCGCGAAGGCCACTGTGACCGGTGTGCAGCACACCGCCGTGTTCACCCCGACCGGCCTGCACAACTGGGACCAGTTCGGCGGCCAGCTCGCGGCTACCAAGCCGCGCATCCTGAACGTGATGAACGCCTGGTAGGGCGCTATCTCGCCCGGACCGCCGGGCATATCCTGCCGAAACCGGCTACCTACAAACGGCTACCCGCTGATTTTCCAGCACATAGCCGGATGTAGGTAGCCGGTTTTGGCCTTTTCGGGGCAAATGGTGAACCGCAGATGGTGAAGATCTGCGCGGATCGGGGGCTGGATCGGGCCCCGGGCCCGGGCTGGGGGCAGGCGCGGCGGCGAGGGGAGGGGCTCGTCGTAACGCATCGCGTGTCGCACACGACTAAACCTTCAAGTGAAACTTAAGCTTTTGGTCGATACTCTTGTGACACCAGTAGCCAGACGAGGTAGGAGACTCATGCGAGACAACCGAACCACCCCCACGCGGATCGCCGCCGCGCTGCTGCCCGCCGCTCTTGCGCTTTCGCTGGCACCCGCAGTTGCCACCGCGCCCGCCGCCAGCGCGCAGCCGGCACTGCCGAGTGACCTGTCCTCGCAGCTGTCCTCCAACCGCGGCATCTCCGACGGCCTGCGCCCGCACGACCCGCCGAAGCGCACCCCGATCGAGGTGGAGACCAGCCCGCAGATCCCGGGCCTGCCGGACGGCGTGAAGGTGGACCGCATCGAGTGGATCACCAACCGTCGCGTGGCGGTGTTCATCAACTCCCCGTCCATGCCGGACCACCCGATCCAGGTGCAGATCCTGCTGGCGCGCGACTGGCACTCCAACCCGACCGCGAAGTTCCCCGAGGTGTGGGCACTCGACGGCCTGCGCGCGCGTGACGACGAAAACGGCTGGACCATCGAGACGAACATTGAGCAGTTCTACGCCGACAAGAACGTCAACGTCATCCTGCCGGTCGGCGGCGAGTCCTCCTTCTACTCCGACTGGCAGCGCGAGAACAACGGCAAGCACTACATGTGGGAGACGTTCCTTACCAAGGAGCTCATCCCGGTTTTGAACAACGAGTTCCGCTCCAACGGCTCCCGCGCCGTGGTGGGCCTGTCCATGGGCGGCACCGCCGCGGTCAACCTGGCTGAGCGCAACCCGCACCTGTTCAAGTTCGTCGGCTCCTTCTCCGGCTACCTCGACACCACCACCACCGGCATGCCCACCGCCATCAAGGCGGCTCAGATGGACGCCGGCGGCTACAACGCCGAGGCGATGTGGGGCCCGCTGGGCTCGCAGGACTGGATCGACCACGACCCGAAGCTGGGCATCGAGAACCTGAAGGACATGACGGTCTACGTCTCCGCAGGCTCGGGCCGCGACGACTTCGGCAACCCGGAGTCTGTGGCCAAGGGCCAGGCGAACCCGGCCGGCATCGGCCTGGAGGTGCTGTCCCGCCTGTCCACCCAGACGTTCGTGGACTACGCCTCCCGCACCCCGGTGAAGCCGATCGTGCGCTTCCGCCCGTCAGGCGTGCACTCTTGGGAGTACTGGCAGTTCGAGATGGCGCAGGCCTGGCCGTACATGGCCAACGCGCTGGAGGTGCCGGAGGCGGACCGCGGCTCCAAGTGCACCCCGGTCGGCGCGATCGCGGAGGCCACCAAGTCCGGCACGATCGGGTCTTGCGTCAACGACGAATACGACGCGGGCAAGGACACCAAGGGCAAGGCTCAGGACTTCCGCGGCGGCACCGCCTTCTGGTCCCCGGACACCGGCGCGCACGCGCTGTTCGGCGCGATCCTGGCCAAGTACAATGCGCTCGGCGGCCCGGCGGGTTGGCTGGGCTTCCCGGTCACGGGTGAGACGCCGGCGCCGGACGGCGTGGGCCGCTTCGTGCACTTTGAGCACGGCTCCGTCTACTGGACCCCGCAGACCGGCGCGTACGCCATCCCGGGCGACATGTTCGCCGCGTGGGGTGAAAACGGCTACGAGGGCGGCGACCTGAAGTACCCGGTGGCCGAGGCGAACCAGGTGGGCGAGGGTTACGTGCAGAAGTTCCAGGGCGGCTTCCTCACCCGCAACCCGGACGGCAAACACTTCATCGTCCACGGCGCGATCGCGGAGAAGTACGGCGAGATCGGCACCGCGACCTCTGAGCTGGGGTACCCGACCGGCAACGAGATTGCGGTCAAGGGCGGCTTCTTCCAGCCGTTCGAGCACGGCAACATCTACTGGTCCGCGGCCACGGGCGCGCACACCATCCTCACCGGCGACATCTTCGACGAGTGGGGCAGGCGCGGCTACGAGCAGGGCGAGCTGGGCTGGCCGGTGAAGGACATGGAGAAGATCCCGGCCGGCGGCCTGACCATCGACTTCCAGCGCGGCACGATCGAGCAGGTCAACGGCAACGTCAACGTGAGGAAGAAGTAGTGCGCAAGGTTGCATTCTGCTTTGCGACGGCCGCTGCCGCCGTCGCCCTGGCCGCCTGCGGAGGCGCCACTGTGGACTCCGACGACGTGACGGAGACCCCGACGGTGGCCAGCGAGACCACTGAGGCGGAAACTGAATCCGAGACGGAAACTGCGTCATCGTCGGTGGCGCCGTCGTCGTCGGCAGTTGTGCCGTCGCAAGGCAAACGCGCCGACGACCAACCGGCCCGCGAGGTGACCGACGTGCCCGAGCAGGCCAGCGCATTCTCCCCGCAGGAGGAGGCCTACCTGGCCACCCTAAGGGAAAGCGGAGTCAACGTCGACGGGATTGAAGACCAGCTCACAGCCACCGGGGCTACCGTATGCGCGGACGACCTGATCACCCGCGACGCGGTGGCAGGCCAGCTTGTGGAGCAGCGCCGCACCGACATGGATGCGGCGGGCGTGGCGGCGCTGATCAGCGACACCGCACGCGCCAACCTCTGCTCCTAGCAGTACAGAAGGGAGCCTGGGCTCATGCGCGCATCGCGCAACGTATTTGTCGTCGCCGCAGTGATTGTGGTGCTGTCCTTGATCGGTCTGGGGATCTACCAGTGGCGTTCCGGCGAGACCGGGCTGCCGTCCGCGGACGGGCCGTTGGCGACCTCCGAGGCGCCTGAGGAACCCTCGGAGTCGCAGGCGGTGGAGCCGGACTGGTGCCCTGCGGTCGAGTTCGTCTCCGTGCCCGGCACCTGGGAGTCCGCGGCAGACGATGACCCGTTCGCGCCCGCGGCCAACCCGGCGAGCTTCATGCTCTCGATCACCCAGCCGCTACAGCAGATGTACGACATCAACCACGTGCGCGTGTTCACGGTGCCGTACACCGCGCAGTTCAGGAACATCCAGACGGCGCACGGGCGCGCCGAGATGACCTACGACGACTCGCGCGCCGAGGGCACCGCCAAACTGTCGGGCGAGCTGAGGTTTGTGGCGGAGACGTGCCCGTCGACAAAGTTCATCGTCGCCGGGTTCTCCCAGGGTGCGGTGATTGTGGGCGACGTGGCGTCCAAGATCGGCAACAGCGAAGGGCCGATCGACCCGGAGCGGCTGCTGGGCGCGGTGATGATCGCGGACGGCCGGCGTGAAAACGGCGTGGGCGTCAACCCGGGCGCCGAGGTCGGCGGCGTGGGCGCGGAAATTGTCATGCAGCCGCTGCAGGGGCTTGTGGACCGGGTCACCCCGGGCGCGACCATGACCGGCCCGCGTCCTGGCGGCTTCGGCCTGGTTGAGGACCGCGCGTTTGAGATCTGCGCGCCGGACGACACGGTCTGCGACGCGCCGAAGGGTGTGGGTAACGCCATCGACCGGGCTCACGCACTCATTGCGGCGAACGGCAATCACGCCATGTACGCGACCAATCCGGCCGTCATCCCCGGGACCACCACGCCGGAATGGACTGTAGGTTGGGTCCAGAACGTGGTAGACAGTTTGTAGTCCAAAATCATTTTGTCCTGAAAAGGAGTTACGGGTATGGATCTTCAGCAGCTCATCGCGCAATTTTTCGACGATGACGGCCAAATCGCGCTCCCAGAGCACTTCACCCTCCCGCGCCTGAGCGAGACGATCTACCAGGCCCACCTGGCCACCGGCGGCGGCGACGCGGTGAACATCCGTGACTGGGACTTCACCTCCAACCCGGAAGGCGAGGCGCGCGAGTTCACCCGCACGCAGGTCAACACACGCATCAAGGCCGTCGCCGCGCGCCTCGCCCAGGTAGGCGAGCCGGGGGAACGCGTGGCGATTATGGCCCCGAACTCTGCCGAGTACCTCTTCGCCTTCATGGGCGCGCTGTACGCAGGCCTGGCTCCGGTGCCGCTGTACGACCCGAACGAGCCCGGCCATGAGGCCCACCTGCGCGCCGTGCTCGACGACGCCAACGCGCGGCTCGTGGTGACCAACTCCGCCGGCGCCCCGGCCGTGCGCGCCTTCTTCGCCGACCGTCCGGCCGCGGAGCGCCCCCGCATTATCGCCGCGGACTCCCTGCCCGACACGCTCGCCGATTCCTGGCAGCCCGTCGCCCCCGTTGAGGGCGAGAACACCGCGGACGCCATCTGCTTTTTGCAGTACACCTCCGGCTCCACCCGCAATCCGGCCGGCGTGATGATCACCAACGAAGCGCTGGTCACCGACGTACTCCAGATCAACGAGGCGCTGCGCTTCGAAGCCCCCATGCGCGTGCCCACCTGGCTGCCGCAGCACCACGACATGGGCGCCATCGTCGCCGTGGTCAGCCTCGTGCTGGGCCAGGTGCTGGAGATCATGAGCCCGCGCGACTTCCTGCAGAACCCGAAGCGCTGGGTGGACATGCTCTCGCGGCGCAACGACGACCCGGCCGACGTGCACATTTACTCCTGCATCCCCAACTTCGCGCTGGATCTGGCCGCCCGCTACGCGGCGCCGGAGACCCCGGACCAGTACGACTTCTCCGGCGTGCACTGCATCCTCATCGGCTCCGAGTCCGTGACCAAGCCGGGCGTTGAGGCCTTCGTCGGCGCGTTCGGCGAGTCCGGCCTGGACCGCACGGTGCTGCGCCCCTCCTACGGCCTGGCGGAGGCCACACTGCTGGTGTCCACGGACCGCACCGAGGAGCGACCGAAGTTCATTGAATTCGACCGCGAAGCACTCGCCGACGGCAAGGCCGTGCCCGCCGAAGGCGGCGTGCCCATGGCGTCCATCGGCCAGCCGGCGAAGTGGATGCACTTCGCCATCGTGGACACCGAGACCAAAAACGAGCTGCCCGAAGGCGAGATCGGCGAGATTTGGGTCAACGGCAACAACGTCGCCGCCGGCTACCTGGACCGCCCGGAGGAAACCGAGGCGACCTTCCGCAACACCATCGGAGCCACCATCCAGGACGGCCTGCCGAAGGACAACTGGTGCGCCACCGGCGACTTGGGCACCGTGCTGGACAACCACCTCTACCTCACCGGGCGCGTGAAAGACCTCGTCGTCGTGGCGGGCCGCAACCACTACCCGCAGGACATCGAGGCCACCGCGATGGAGGCCTCCGACCACGTGCGCAAGGACTCCGTCGCCGCGTTCGCCGTGCCTGGCGACGACGTGGAGCGCCTTATCATCCTCGCCGAGCGCGCCGACGACGCAACCGAGGAAGGCGACGCCGCCGCCGAGGACGCCATCCGTTCCGCCATCACCACCAACCACGGCATCTCGCCGGAGGTCGTGGAGTTCCGCGCGCCGGGCGGGGTGGCCCGCTCCACCGCAGGCAAGATCGCCCGCCGCGTCAACGCGAAGCAGTTCACCGAGCGCGAACACGCTGCAGCGGAGTAACGAAAAGCCCGGATGGGCCGATACTCTGAACTGTTATGAACGAGCATCAACTGATCCAGTGGCTCACCAGTTGGGTCGAGGGCGCCACCGGCGTCGACTCGGTGGACCCGACCACGCCGCTCGAAACCTACGGCCTCGCATCCCGCGATGCGGTGATCCTCTCCGGCGAGCTGGAAAAGCTGCTCGGCCGCCGGGTCGACCCCACCGTCGCCTACCAGTATCCGACCATCACGGCGCTGGCACAGGCGCTCCTCGCGCAGAGGCAGGAAGCGCCGAAGGTTGAACGTCGAGAAGCAACGAGCTCCCACGACATCGCGATCGTGGGCTCCGCCGGGCGCTTCCCGGGCGCGAAGAACAACGACGAATTCTGGCAGATGCTTATCGACGGCCGCTCCGCCACCGGCCCGCTTCCCCCGCTCCGCTGGGACGAGTACCTGGGCGACCCGGTGGTGCGCACCAAGATGGCGGAGGAGAACACCGACGGCGGCTACATGGACGGCATCGCGTCCTTCGACCACGAGTTCTTCGGCATCTCCCCGCTCGAGGCGCAGAACATGGACCCGCAGCAGCGCATCATGCTCGAGATCGCGTGGGAGGCGCTCGAGGACGCCGGCCTGGCGCCCAGTGAGCTCCGCGGGGAGCCCGTGGGCGTGTTCGTGGGCTCGTCCAACAACGACTACGGCATGCTCATCGCCGCCGATCCGAACGAGGCGCACCCGTACGCGTTGACCGGCGCGTCCTCGGCCGTGATCCCGAACCGCATCTCGTACGCGTTCGACTTCCGGGGCCCGTCGATGAACGTGGACACCGCGTGCTCCTCGTCGCTCGTGTCGGTGCACCACGCGGTGCGCGCGCTTCGCGACGGCGAGGCCGACGTCGCCCTGGCCGGCGGCGTGAACATCCTGGCCAACCCGTTCGCGACGCTTGCGTTTTCGGAGCTCGGCGTGATCTCGCCGACCGGGCGCATCCACGCCTTTTCCGATGACGCCGACGGCATCGTCCGCGCCGACGCCGCGGGATTTGTGGTGCTCAAGCGCGTCGAGGACGCCATACGCGACGGCGACAACGTGTTGGCCGTGATCAAGGGCTCCGCGACGAACTCCGACGGCCACTCCAACGGGCTAACCGCCCCGAACCCGGAGGCGCAGGTGGACGTTTTGCGCCGCGCCTACGCCGACGCCGGCGTGGACCCGCACCAGGTGGACCTGGTCGAAGCTCATGGCACCGGCACCATCCTCGGCGATCCGATCGAGGCCACCGCGCTGGGCGAGGTGCTCGGCCGCGGGCGCGAGGCTTACCAGCCGCTGCTGCTGGGCTCGGCGAAGTCCAACATCGGCCACTCCGAATCCGCCGCCGGCGTGGTGGCGCTGATCAAGGTGCTCGAGGCGCTCAAGCACGACACGATCCCGGAGTCCATCAACTTCGCCGCACCGAACCGCTACGTGGACTTCGACGCCGAGCGCATCGAGGTCGTCCAGGACCCGCGCGAGTGGCCGCGCTACTCCGGCCGCCGCGTCGCCGGTATCTCCGGCTTCGGCTTCGGCGGCACCAACGCGCACGTGGTCGTCGCCGACTTCGACCCGGCCGACTACAACTTCGACGTGGTCGAGGATGAGCCCGCGTTCGAAGGCGTTTCCGCGGCGGCGCTGCCGGTGTCGGGGCTGTTGCCGTCGCGGCGCAAGGAGGCCGCCGGTGTGCTCGCGGACTTCCTCGAGGGCCGCGCGGACGCCGACCTGATCCCGGTCGCGCGCTCGCTGGCCAAGCGCAACCACGGTCGCTCCGCCGCCGTCGTGCAGGCGACCGGCGTCGAGGAGGCGGTGCGCCGCCTGCGCCAGGTCGCCGACGGCAAGATCGGCCCCGGCATCGCCGCCGCCGACGCGCCCACCCCGATGGGCCCCGTCTTCGTCTACTCCGGCTTCGGCTCCCAGCACCGCAAGATGGCCAAGGAGCTCATTGCCCGCTCCCCGCTGTTCGCGCGCCGCATGCGCGAGTTGGACGAGATGGTGCAGTTCCAGGCCGGCTGGTCCATGCTCGAGATCATCGAGAACGACGAGCTGACCTACGACACCGAAAACGGCCAGGTCACCATCACCGCCATCCAGATCGCCCAGACCGACCTCCTCGCCGCCGCCGGCATCACCCCGGCCGCCACGATGGGCATGTCCATGGGCGAGATCGCCGCGGCCTACGGCGCCGGCGGCCTGTCCGCCGAGGAGTGCATCCTTGTCGCCACCGCGCGCGCCCGACTCATGGGCGAGGGCGAAGCCATGATCGCCGGCACCGAGCAAGAAGGTGCGATGGCGGTGGTGGAGCTCTCCCGCGAGGAGTTGGCGGAGTTCGTCGAGAAGCATGAGCAGGCTCGCGGCGTGGAACCCGCCGTGTACGCGGGGCCCGGCATGACCACCGTCGGAGGGCCGGGCAAGGCCGTCGACTACGTGGTGGCAGCGCTCGAGGCCGAGGAGAAATTCGCGCGCAAGCTCAACGTGCGTGGCGCCGGCCACACCAGCGCCCTCGACCCGATCATGGGCGACCTCGCCGGCGAAATCGCAGGTCTTGACGCGCGGCCGTTGCGCGTGCCGCTGTTTTCCTCCGTGGACCGCGGCGAGGTGTACCAGCCCGGCCAGATCGTCCACGACGACCAGTACTTCCTGCGCATGACCCGCCAGCCGGTGTACTTCCAAGACGCCACCGAGGCCGCGTTTGCCGCCGGCCACACCACGCTCGTGGAAATCACCCCGAACCCGGTGGCGCTGATGGGCATGATGAACACCGCGTTCGCCGCCGGCAAGCCAGAGGCGCAGCTGCTGTACACCACCAAGCGCAAGGTGGACGAACTGGAATCGCTGCTGGACCTGGCCGCGAAGCTGTACGTGGGCGGCATGGGCGTGGACTTCGGCGCGTTCTACGGTGCGGGCGACGTGGTCCAGGCGCCGAAGACCGTGTTTAAACAGGTGGACCACTGGACGCCGGCACGGCCGTCGTCGTCGCGCGCGTCGCTTTTGGGCTCGCGCGTGCGCCTGCCGGGCGGCGAGGTGGCGTTTTCCACCGCCGCCGACCAGATCTTCAGCCCGCACCAGCTCATCGAGTCCGCCGCCGCCGAGGTCTCGCCCGACGCGCGCGTGGTGGCCACCGAGGAGCACGGCTACCTGCCCGCGGACGGCGAGGTGACCACCATCGTCGCCTCCTCGCTCGGCGGGGTGTCCATCAAGGTCTTCGACGGCGCGACACTGCTCGCGGAGGGCTTCGCGTCCACCATCGACCGCGCCCCGGTGCAGGGCGTGATGGAGCAACCGCTTGACGACGAACCTTCGGTGGACAACGCCCCCGAGGAAGACACCGAGACAGATGCCGTGCGTTGGGACCCCAACTCCGGCGAGTCGGTGGCGGACCGCCTGCGCGACATCGTCTCCGAGTCCATGGGCTACGACGCCGCGGACCTGCCCGACGAGCTGCCGCTGATCGACCTCGGCCTCGACTCCCTGATGGGCATGCGCATCAAAAACCGCGTGGAGAACGACTTCCAGATTCCGCCGCTGCAGGTGCAGACGCTTCGCGACGCCTCCGTCGCCGACGTGATCCGCATCGTCGAAGACGCCGTCGCCGGCAAGACGGACGCTCCGCAGCCGTTGGCCTACAACGACGAGGCGCGCGACCCGGCCGCGGCGGCCGAGAAGACCCAAGGTGTGGGCGTGGCCCCGCGTGACGCCTCCGAGCGCATGGTCTTCGGCGCTTGGGCCAAGTACGCGGGTGCGGCGGCGGCCGGTGTGACGTCGGAGTTGCCGTCGATTAGCAAGGAGCAGGCGGCCGAGATCGCCGCGCACCTGACCGAGCGCTCCGGCATCGACGTCACCGCGGACGACGTGCTCGGCGCCGAGACGCTCGAGCCGCTGGCGAACCTCGTGCGCGAGGGGCTGGAAACACCTGTGGACGGCAACATCCGCGTCTTCCGCGACGGCGACGCCGAGGCTTCCCCGGTGTTCGTGTTCCACCCGGCGGGCGGGTCGTCGTCGGTGTACGCGCCGCTCGCGCGGAGGCTTGGCGACGACGTGCCCGTCTACGGCGTCGAGCGCCTGGAAGGCTCCCTGGAGGAGCGCGCGGCGGAGTACGTCAAGGACATCGAGCGCATCGCCGACGGGCGCAAGGTCGTGCTCGCCGGCTGGTCCTTCGGCGGCGCGCTGGCCTACGAGGTCGCGCACCAGCTGGGCAACGACAAGATCGACTACATCGCGCTTTTGGACACCACCCAGCCGTCCGAGCCGATCCCGGACACGCTCGAGGAGACGAAGGCGCGCTGGGGCCGCTACGCCGCGTTTGCCAAGGAAACGTACGGCCTCGAGTTCGAAGTGCCCTACGAGCTGCTGGAGACCGCCGGCGAAGACGCGCTGCTGCAGATGCTCACCGAGTTCTTGGCCACCACCGACGCCTCCGAGCACGGCCTGGCCGCCGGTGTGCTGGAGCACCAGCGAGCGAGCTTCGTGGACAACCAGATTCTCAACCACCTCGACTTCACCCGCTGGGCGGATGTGCAGGTGCCGGTGCTGCTGTTCCGCGCCGAGCGCATGCACGACGGCGCGATCCAGCTCGAGCCGAACTACGCGCACATCGACGAGGACGGCGGCTGGGGCGCTATCGTGGACGACCTGACCATCGTCCACCTGCCCGGCGACCACCTCGCGGTGGTGGACGAGCCGGCGGTGGGGATCGTTGGAAAGCATATGAACGCATGGATTGAGGGGAAGCGATGACAACCGCCGAGAAACTCCAAGACCTGCGCGAGCGCCTGGACAAGGCGCAGGACCCGGGCTCCGAGCGCTCCCGGAAGCGCCGCGACGACGCCGGGCGCACCACCCCGCGCCAGCGCATCGACGCGCTTCTCGACGAAGGCTCCTTCGTCGAAATCGGCGCGTTGGCCCGCACCCCCGGCGACCCGGACGCCGTCTACTCCGACGGCGTTGTCACCGGCTACGGGCGCATCGACGGCCGCCCCGTCGCCGTCTACGCGCACGACAAGACTGTCTACGGCGGCTCCGTCGGCGTGACGTTCGGGCGCAAGGTCACCGAGGTCATGGAGTTCGCCATCAAGATTTCCTGCCCCGTGATCGGCATCCAGGACTCCGGCGGCGCGCGCATCCAGGACGCGGTGACGTCGCTGGCAATGTACTCCGAGATCGCGAAGCGCCAGCTGCCTCTGAGCGGGCGCGTGCCGCAGATCTCCATCATGCTGGGCAAATCCGCCGGCGGCGCCGTCTACGCGCCGGTGACCACGGACTTCGTCGTGGCCGTCGACGGCGAGTCCGAGATGTACGTCACCGGCCCGAACGTGATCCGCGAGGTCACCGGGGAGGACATCACCTCCGCCGAGCTCGGCGGGGCGCGCGTGCAGGAGGCCGCCGGCAACATCCAGGCGGTTGTGGCGACGGAGGAGGACGCATTCGACTACGTCAAGGACCTGCTCGCGCACCTGCCGACGTCCACGTTCGACGCCGCGCCCGTCGTCGCCGCGCAGCCCGACGAGGAGCTCGACGACACCGCGCTAGACACCTTCATGCCCGACGATACCAACGCCGGCTACGACATGATGGACCTGCTCGTGCAACTCGGCGACGACGAGGACCTCGTTGAGGTCCAGTCCGGGTACGCCGAGAACCTCATCTGCGCATTCGGGCGTATCGACGGCCGCGCCGTCGGCTTCGTCGCCAACAACCCGATGTACGCCGCCGGCTGCATCGACGCGGACGCCGCCGACAAGGGCGCGCGCTTCATCCGCACCTGCGACGCCTACAACATCCCCATCGTTTACGTCGTGGACACCCCCGGCTACCTGCCGGGCGTGGAGCAGGAGCGCGAGGGCCTGATCCACCGCGGCGCGAAGTTCGCGTTCGCGGGCGTGGAGGCCACCGTGCCGAAGGTCACCCTGGTCGTGCGCAAGGCCTACGGCGGCGCGTACGCGGTGATGGGGTCGAAGAACCTCAATGGCGACATCAACCTGGCGTGGCCCACCGCCCAGATCGCGGTGATGGGTTCGGCGGCGGCGGTGGTGATGCTGCAGGGCAAGCAGCTCGCCGCCATCGAGGACCCGGCGCAGCGCGAGGCCATGAAGAAGATGTTCATGGACTTCTACGACCAGGAAATGACCTCGCCGTACGTCGCTGCGGAGCGCGGCTACATTGACCAGATGATTGAGCCTTCGCAGACCCGCATCGCTTTACGGCGAGCCCTCCGGCAGCTAGCCTCCAAGCAGGAATTCGACCTGCCTAAGAAACACACCATTAGTCCCCTCTAGTAAGGTTTTTCCTATGCTTTCTTCCACTCTTGACATCTTCGGCGACCTGATCAGCATGCTGGTCTGGTTCATCAATGGCATCCAGACCGGAAACCCGGCCTGGAACTTCGGCATCGGCTTCTAGGACTTCTTCACCAGCTTGGCTACGCCGCGCCAGCCCAGCATGAGCAGTGCGGACATCACCGTGGCCACGACGATGAACGACCAGTGGGGGATTGCCTGGTTGCGGATGCCCCAGATGACCAGGCCGGTGACGACGGTGACGATCCAGATGACCCCGCCCTTGTTTTCGCGGGAAATCAGCCAGCCGAGTGTGACGCCAAGGGCGAACGGCCACAGGGTGGACAGCCAGCCGGAGAAGTTGAACGGCATATCGTCGGACTGGTGCGCCGCGCGCGCCAGGAGGGCGAATGCGGCGATGGCGACGTAGTCTGCGGCGATGGCGTAAGGCTTGGAAATTGTGTTGCGCATGATGGTCACTTTAGAACACTGAGTCGTTCCACCACCGGCGCTCCGGCGTGCCGGCGCGCGAGCCGTCGCGATCAAGCTTGATGCCCACGACCTGGTGCAGCTCGACGACGTCGTGTTCAAAGCCCCACTCCGAGCCCGCCATGTACATGCCCCACAGCTTTGCGGTGTTCATACCGACGAGCGACACCGCCTCGTCCCAGTTGGCCTTGAGATTCTCGCACCAGTCGCGCAGCGTGCGCATGTAGTCGAAGCGGATGTTCTCCTCGTGGAAGACCTCGAAGCCGTGGTCTTGCATCTCGTGGATGATCGTGCCGGAGCCGGTGAGCTCGCCGTCCGGGAAGATGTAGCGGTTGATGAAGTCGCCCTGTGGCGTCTTGTGGTTGTCCGGGTAGGTGATGCAGTGGTTGACCATCACGCCGCCCGGGCGCAGCTTGCCGGCGAGGAACTCGAAGTACGAGGCGTAGTTGTTCACCCCGATGTGCTCGAGCAGGCCGATTGAGGAGACGCCGTCGAAGCCGGTCTCGGTGACGTCGCGGTAATCGAGGAAGCGCACCTCCGCAAGCTCCTCGAGGCCCTCCTCTTTAATCTTCGCCTGCGCCCACTCTGCCTGTTCCTTTGACAGGGTGACACCGAGGGACTTCACGCCCTGGCGGGCGGCGTAGCGCACCATGGAGCCCCAGCCGCAGCCGACGTCGAGGTGCCTGTCGCCGGGCTTGAGGTTCATTTTCTCGAAGACGAGGCGGAACTTGTTTTCCTGCGCCTCGTCGAGGGTGGCGTCCGGGGTGGGGTAGTAGGCGCAGGTGTAGGCCATGGACTCGCCGAGGAACAGTTCGTAGAAGTCGTTGCCCACGTCGTAGTGGGACGAAATGACCTGTGCGTCGCGCTCCTTCGAGTGTGGGGCGAGGCCCTGGCGGATGGTCCGCTCGAGCCAGGAGGCCTGTTCCGCCTCTGGAATGGGCTGGATTTGCAGCGCGCCCATGGAGCGCAGGGAGCGCGCGATGCGCACAAGTTCGCGCGGGTTCGGGCGCTTGTAATTGTTGTAGAGGGTGCGCATGTCGTCGAAGACGTCGTAAGGGTGCGCCAGGTGCGCGCCTTCAACAGTCAGACCGTCGGTGACCCAGGCGCGGGCGAGCCCGACATCGCCGGGGTGGGTGACGATGTACGACAGGCCCTCGGGGCTGTTCACCTTCACGGTGTGCCTGGCGTCTGCCGGGCCCGTCGAGGAGCCGTCGAAGGCTTCCCATTTGAACGGCGTGCCACCGGGGAAGAGGGTGTTGACGATATCTGCGACGGTCATGTGCATGGTCATTCTCCTACGCGTTTTCCACTGTTTTTTCGTAGAGGCCCGGGAAGCGCCGGTCCGGGTCGTACTGGGCCTTCATGCGCTCCGGTAGATCCCCGCCGTAGAGACGCTCGAACTCGGCGCGGTCGTAAAACGCCTCCGAGTACAGGGACTTATGCCCGCCGAGATCGGAGACCTTTCGCTCTATGACCCTGTTGAAGGCCCCCGGCTTCACCTCCGGGACGCCGGACCAGAAGCCGACGTTCACCCAGGTCGTCCCCGGCTCGAGGGGGTAGAGCGGCCACGGTGCCTGGTCATCGAGCCCAACGCCGGCGAGCGTATCGACGCCGTCCCGAAGCCGGATTGGACACAGCCAGACCGGCTCGATGTCGCTGGCCTTGAAGAACCAGTCGAGGAACTCGGCGACCTGTGTGTCCCGCACCTCGATGTCTTGCACAACTCGCTCAGTGCGCGGCAGGCCCTTCGGCTTTTTCAGGAACCGGTACTCGAGGTCGTACTTCTTGTCCAAGCCCACGAGCTTCCAATAGAACGCGCTGCGGCGCAGCTCGCGCGGCCAGAGTTTGCGCACCCTCGGGTGCTGGGCGCCGAAGGCTCGGGAGCACCAGAACCAGTCGGTGTCCCAGCGCCAGATGTAGTCGCGGACGGTGAGGAAGTCGTGGTGCACTCCGGACGGGTGCTGAAGCGAGCGGTAGTACACGGCATCGCGCGTGTAGTCGGACGTTCCCGGCGCTTGGCCCACCCGGAAGGCGCAGACTAGGTACTGCTCGGTGGGGGAGAACGCGACGGCGTCGAGGCCGTGCAGGGCGCGCCCGGCCCATTCTCCGGTGGCGGCAGCGTCGCCGAGGGCGTCCTGGAAGGCCGTGAGGTCGTTGTAGCGAATGTGCTGGAGCTCGACAAACGGCTCGACCTCCTCGAGCTCGATGGTGAGGCGCACCGCGTAGCCGAGTGAGCCGTAGGAGTTCGGGAACGCGCGGAAGAGCGCGACGTTTTCGTTGCGCGAGCAGGTGACGATGTCGCCGGTGCCCACGAGCACGTCCATCTCGAGCACGGACTCGTGCGGCAGACCGTTGCGGAAGGAGGTGGACTCCACGCCCATGCCGGAAACTGCGCCGCCGAGAGTAATAGTTTTTAGCTGCGGCACCACCAATGGCGCGAGGCCGTACGGCAGGGTGGCGTCGACGAGGTCCTCATAGGTGCACATACCCTGCACGTCGGCTGTTTTCGTCACCGGGTCGACGGCGATGACGCCGCGCAGGCCCTCGACATCGAGTCCGGCGCCGCCGGCGCTACGGGAGCGGAAGAGGTTCGACGTCTTCTTCGCCAGGCGCACCCGCTGGACGTCCGGTACCCGCTGGAAGCTTTCGAGGAGCGCGGCGACCCCCTCTTCGTGCGCGTGCCAGCCGACCGGCAAGACGCGTTCGAAATCCACGCTGCGACCGTAAAGCATGCTGGAAACGCTCATGTAGGGCCACCTTAGACCCATTTTGCGTACGGCGCGCAAGTTAAAACGTCACGCCAGCTCAAACAGCGTCGCCGGCAGACGGTCGCCCGACCATGAAGCCACGACCCGCGTATACCGCGGCGTAGACCACCCACCCGATAGCCGTGATGAGCAGGAACGACACCGCCCGGTACACCACCGTCGCCGCCGTGGCGTGGGCCAGCGGCAACCCGGCGGCGACCAGCATGCCCACCGCCACGGGCTCCACCGTGCCGAGCCCGCCGGGCGTGACCTGGGCCGAGCCGGCCAGCTTGGTCATGATGAATGCCAGGCACACCCCGGCAAGTGGCGCGCCCTGGCCGGACACGGCCCACACGGCGAAGACCATCGTGGCCAGGTCCAATAGCCGGTTCGCAAGAGAGAGCCCCGCCGCTGCGAAAAACGCCGGCGCGGAAATGCGGATCGCGGAGACCTGGTCGATCACGTCCACGACCCGCCCGCGCACCTTCTCCGGCAGAAACCGCACCCAGCGCTTCAGCACCGCAGGGTGGAGGGTCGCCCAGAACACCGCGCCGATCGTCGCCAGCGCCACTGCCAGCGACGCCACCAGCGACCACACGGACAGCTCCGCGCCCAAAAGCGCCACGGCGACCACGCCGATGAGCACCATCCACACCGTCGACAGCGCGCCTGAGACCACGAAGAACCAGCCGCACAACCCCACCGACGCGCCCCAGGACCGGTGCACCCTAAACGTCAGCCACGCCGACAGCGCGGGCCCGCCCGGCACCGTGGTGGACCAGGCGTTGGAGGCGAACACGATCGCGTTGGTGCGCGCCACCCCCGTAATCCGCCCTTCCACGTTGAGCAGGATCTGCATCACCCCGGACATCGCCGCCAGCGACAGCACCGCAGTGGCCACCGCGAGCAGCAGCGGGCCTGTCGACGCCGCGCCGAC
Source organism: Corynebacterium sp. ACRQP (assembly GCF_022345915.1). Taxonomy (NCBI): domain Bacteria; kingdom Bacillati; phylum Actinomycetota; class Actinomycetes; order Mycobacteriales; family Corynebacteriaceae; genus Corynebacterium; species Corynebacterium sp. ACRQP. The sequence continues at coordinate 89,392 of NZ_JAKRMZ010000002.1, forward strand.
GGCCCTCCACGCCTCCCCGAAAAACGGCAGCTGGTCGCGCAACACCACCAGCACGACCACCATGATGGCCACGGGCGCGAGCCAGCGCAGCCACTGCCACCACGTCCTAGCGTTCAAGTTCCTTCTTCTTCAGCTGCTCCAGCGCCTGGCGTGCGCGGCGCTCCTCCAGGTCGCGCATGAGCTGGGTAAACGGCACCAGCGAGGCATCCTCGGACACCGACACTCCCGCGCGGCCGGGTTGGGTGTCGGGCACCATGTCGGAGATGGGGGTATCGGTGCGCGGTGGCGTCGATAGGCTTGAGCCCTCCCCGAACGCGCCGGCCAAACGCTTGACCCAGCGCGGCGCCCACCAGCTGTCCTCGCGCAGCAGGTGCATCACCGCAGGCACGAACAGCAGGCGGATCAGGGTGGCGTCGAGCGCAAGCGAGAAGATCATGCCGTAGGCGATGTACTTCATCATCACAATCTCGCTGAGCGCGAAGGCGGCGGCGACGACGATCATGATGAGCGCCGCGGCTGTGATGATACCGCCGGTGTGCGCGGTGCCGCGCTTGATCGCCTCGTCGGTGCTTTCGCCGTCCTGGCGCGCCTCCACCATGCGCGAGACCAGGAAGACCTCGTAGTCCGTGGACAGGCCGTAGAGGATGGAGATGATCAGCACCAGAATCGGGCTCATCAGCGGACCCGGGGTGAAGTTCAGCGCGCCTGCGCCGAGGCCGTCGACGAAGACAGCGGTGAGGAAGCCGAGCGTGGCGCCGATGCCGAGCACATTCATGATCACGGCCTTCGCCGGCAGGATCACGGAGCCGAACACTAGCGCCATCAGCAGGAACGTGGCGATGACCATGTACAGCGCCATCCACGGCAGGCGTTTCAGCAGCGCCTCGATGGACTCGGTTTCCATCGCCGGGGTGCCTGCGACGTAGGTCTCGACGCCCTCGGGGGTGTCGATGTTTCGCAATTGCTTCACGACGTCCGCGCCCCCGGCCCTATCCGCCAACGGGGCGGAAAGCACCGTGGTGCCGTCCTGCGTGGCGTGCGCGGGTTTGAGCGGCGCAGCCAGGCCCTCGACCTGGCGGGTCTGCATCACGATGTCCACCAGCTGCTGGTTGTCCGCGCCGGTGACCACGAGCTTGACCGGGTCGGTGCGGAAGGCGGGGAACTCCTCGTTGAACTCGTCCTGGGCCTGGCGGGTGGCCTGGCTCGGCGGCAGGTACGTCTCGTTGATGCCGCCGAACGTGATGCCCACGATCGGCACGGTGAGCAGGAGCAACAGGGCCGCGCAGCCGACCACGACGGCCTTGGCGTGGCGCATCGCCCACGCCGGAATCTTGTACCACACGGTGTCTTCGAGGCGGCGTGCACGTCGAGAAGCTTTACGCACCGACCACATGTCGATCTTGGGGCCGAGCATGCCGAACAGCGCCGGCAGCACTGCCACGGAGATCACGGCGGCGAGCAGCACCGCGCTCATTGCACCGTAGGCCACGGATTTGAGGAAGGCCTGCGGGAACATCAGCAGCCCGGACAAGGCCACGCCCACCATGAGCGCGGAAAAGAACACGGTCTTGCCGGCGGTGTTGGTGGTCACCGCCACCGCCTCCTCGACGTCCGCGCCGCGGTCCAGCTCCTCGCGGAAGCGCGAGACCATGAACAGGCCGTAATCGATGGCCAGGCCCAGACCAAGCAGCGTGATGATGGACTGCGAGAAGATGTTCACCTGCTGGTACTGCGCCAACACCGACAGCAGCGACAGCGAACCGATGATGGACAAAATGCCCACGATCAGCGGCATCGCGGCAGCCACCACGCCACCGAACACAAACAACAAAATGACGGCGACGAAGACCAAGCCGACCTTCTCGGCGCGGGCGATGTCGTTCGCCATGCCGGTATCCAGCGCGTCCGCCACCGCCGTGGCGCCGGCGACCTGCACGGTCCCGTACGGCGACTCCATCGCCTCGAGTGCGGGCTTGATGGTGCGGAAGTCCTTCAGCGTCTGCTCGCCGTCGCCCTTCAGGCCGATCACCGCGAACGCCTTGGTGTGGTCGTCGTTGACGAGCTGCGGGTTGGGGCGCTCGAAGTAGCTGGTGATGTGGTCGATCTCGTTGGGGAACTGATCGCGCAGGCTGCTGATCTGGGTGTTCATCGTGTCCACGAGCATCGGATCGTCGATGCTGACCGGGGTTGCCGCGTCGTCGGGTGTGCTCACCAGCAGGATCACATCGCCCGAGTTGTCGCGGCCGAAGGTGTCGTACTCGATCTGCGCGGCCGTGGTCGAGTCCGCGCCCGGGTCCTCCCAGCCTTCCTGGGAGAGGCGCTCGCCCAGCTTCGAGCCGATCAGCACCTGCATGGCCAGGATGAGCACGATGACCACCAGCGGAATGATCCGGCGGTGGCGGAACGCGAAACGGCCCCACTTGTAAAACATCTCCGGCCTCCTAGTCGCGGGTGTTGTGCAGCAGGGAGCGCAGCGGGCGGAACGGCTGCAGCCACGCGCCGCCGTCCGGCAGCCGGTCCAGGTTCACGCGCGGCAGCGGGTTCTGGAACACGCCCGGGATGTCCTCCAAGTCCACAAACTCCACGTCGGGGGAGTTCACCGCCCAGGAGGCGTGCTCGTGGAAACCGAGGACGGTCACCGGGATGCCGGCGTCGACCAGCTCGAGCAGCGGCTCCTGGAAGTTCTGCCCGTCAGCGGAGGCGACCACGACGCCCTGGAGTACGCCCTCGTCGCGGCGGCGCTGGATGTGGGCCAGCATGTCCTGGTCCACGTCCGAATCCTCGTCGCTCTTCGGCTTGGCAAACACCGCGAAACCGACGTTGCGCAGCGCTTCCACCCACGGGCGGATGGAATCCGCGCCTGCGGCGGCGACGTTGGTGAACACCGTCGCCTCCGGTTCGATGTCGCGGCCAAGCTCGTCGGCGCGGGCCTCGGCTTCGTCGATAAGCCAGCGCCCGATCGCGTCGAAGCGGGGACGGTGCGCCGCAGTCGGGCGTCCACCCAGGATCGCGCCGAGGCCCATGTCCAAGTTCGGCGCATCCCACACCAGCAGGTAGCTTTCCGGGCCGGCGGGCGCGCCCGGGGTGTACGGGTGCGACAGCGCTTGCAGATCCATGGCTACTTCTTCTCCCACAGGTACTCGCGGATCACATGATCCTTGTCCAGGCCTTTGCCTTCGAACTTAGTGATCACCTGCCGGTCCGTGAGCAGCGGCGCCTCCTCCCACGGCCAGCCCTTGTACTCGAGGGTGGGTTCAACGCTCACGAGCTCGTCGATCCACTCGGCGTATTCCGCGTGGTCCGTGGCAACGTGCAGCACACCGCCCGGCTTCAAGCGAGTGGCAATCAGGTTTAGAGTGCCGGACTGGATGATGCGGCGCTTGTGGTGGCGCGCCTTCGGCCACGGGTCCGGGAAGAAGATGCGAACGCCGTCGAGGGACTCCTCGCCGAACATGCGGGCCAGCACCTCCACGCCGTCGCCGCGCACCATGCGGATGTTGTCGATGCCGCCGCGCACCACCGAGCCCAACAGCTTGGCCAGTCCAGGCTTGTACAGCTCCACGGCGATGATGTTCGTGTCCGCCTCCAGCGGCGCCATCGCGGCGGTGGAGGTGCCGGTGCCCGAGCCGATCTCGACGATGGTGGGGTGGCCGGAGCGGCCGAACCACTCGTCGACGTCGATGGGATCGTCCGAGCCCTCCGCCAGTACGCGGCCCAGGCGCGGCCAATGCTCGTCGAACAGGGCCTCCTGGTTTTCCGTCAACGTGCCGCGGCGGAAGGTCACAGACCCCAGGCGCGGGTAGTCCAGGCCGGTGTCGAACTCGGTTTGCAGCGGGCGGCCCGCCGGCAATTCGCCCGTTCCGGGGCGCAGATTTTCAGTACTATTCATCACGTTTATTGTCCACATGAACAGGGCAAACGCAAGCTCCACGGGGCACCCCCGAAGGCGTCGTAAAGCGAAGGCTCAAGAACGGGCGACGGGGGTAGGGCGTCACCCCCGCTTGCAGCAAAGGTCGTGCTCGTGCGGTCTGGTTATATCCAGTGGGCGCGGATTGGTCGGAACTTTTGGCCAGATGAACGCCCGTTTCGATACTCTTGTGACGCAACAACGATGAATTTCGCACGCGCACTGGCCATAACCAGTTGAACAAGGAGTACGTATGACCGCCGAAATCAAGCGCCTGGAGGGGACCAACCCCACCGACAACGAAAAGCTAATCGCTTGGATCAACGAGGCGGTCGAGCTCTTCCAGCCCGACAAGGTCGTCTTCGCCGACGGCTCCCAGGAAGAATGGGACCGCCTCACCGCCGAACTTGTCGAGGCAGGCACCCTGATCAAGCTCAACGAGGAAAAGCGCCCCAATTCCTTCCTCGCCCGCTCCAACCCGTCCGACGTCGCACGCGTCGAATCCCGCACCTTCATCTCCACTGAGAACGAAGAAGACGCAGGCCCGACCAACAACTGGATGAAGCCGGCCGCGCTCAAGGAGGAGATGCTGGAGCACTTCACCGGCGCGATGCGCGGGCGCACCATGTACGTCGTGCCGTTCTGCATGGGCCCCATCTCCGACCCGGACCCGAAGCTCGGCGTGCAGCTGACCGACTCGGCCTACGTCGTGCTCTCCATGCGCATCATGACCCGCATGGGCACCCAGGCGCTGGAGAAGATCCAGGGCGAGAACTTCGTGCACTGCCTCCACTCCGTCGGCGCCCCGCTCGAGCCGGGCCAGGAGGACGTGGCGTGGCCGTGCAACGACACTAAGTACATCTCCCAGTTCCCGGAGACCAAGGAGATCTGGTCCTACGGCTCCGGCTACGGCGGCAACGCCATCCTGGCCAAGAAGTGCTACGCCCTGCGCATCGCATCCGTGATGGCGAAGGAAGAGGGCTGGATGGCCGAGCACATGCTCATCCTCAAGCTCACCTCCCCGGAGGGCAAGTCCTACCACGTCGCGGCCGCCTTCCCGTCCGCCTGCGGCAAGACCAACCTGGCCATGATCACCCCGACGCTGGACGGCTGGACCGCCGAGGTTGTCGGCGACGACATCGCCTGGATGAAACTGCGTGAGGACGGGCTGTACGCCGTCAACCCGGAAAACGGTTTCTTCGGCGTCGCGCCGGGCACCAACTACGCCTCTAACCCGATCGCCATGCGCAGCATGGAGCCGGGCAACATCCTGTTCACCAACGTCGCACTTACCGACGACGGCGACATCTGGTGGGAAGGCATGGACGGCGACAAGCCCGCCCACCTCATCGACTGGCGCGGCGAGGACTGGACGCCGGAATCCTCCTCCAAGGCCGCCCACCCGAACTCCCGCTACTGCGTGGCCATCGAGCAGTGCCCGGCCGCCGCACCGGAGTTCAACGACTGGCAGGGTGTGAAGATCGACGCCATCCTCTTCGGCGGCCGCCGCCCGGACACCGTGCCGCTGGTCACCCAGGCCCACAACTGGGAGCACGGCACCATGATCGGCGCGATGCTCTCCTCCGGCCAGACCGCCGCCTCCGCGGAGGCGAAGGTCGGCTCCCTGCGCCACGACCCGATGGCCATGCTGCCGTTCATGGGCTACAATGTGGGCGACTACTTCCAGCACTGGCTGGACATGGGCGAAAAGGGCGGCGACCGCATGCCGGAGATCTTCCTGGTCAACTGGTTCCGCCGCGGCGACGACGACCGCTTCCTGTGGCCGGGCTTCGGCGACAACTCGCGTGTGCTCAAGTGGGTCATCGACCGCATCGAGGGCAAGGTCGATGCCGACGAGACCGTGGTCGGCTACACCGCCCGCGCCGAAGACCTGGACCTGACCGGCCTGGACACCCCGATCGAGGACGTGCGCGAGGCTCTCACCGCCGACCCGGAGCTGTGGAAGGAAGACGTCGCGGACTCCCGCCGCTACCTCGAAGGCCTCGGATCCCGCGTGCCGCAGGAGATCTTCGACCAGCTGAAGAAGCTGGACGAGCGCATCCACGCTGCGACGAAGTAGACGCTTGAGTAGCACGGCAGTGATGTTGTATCGTTGCTGCTGGAAAACTTCAGACAGGATCTGTTGTTAATAGAGCTTAAGGCCTGCCGTTTGGCAGGCCTTTCGCTATTCTCATCGGGATGGCGGGGGAACTTGTAAGAAGCCTTAGCAGTGCTCGGATCCAAGCATATTAAGCCCCAGTACTAACCCTTGCGCAGCACGAGCACGAGGTTCGACACCGCGAACTCGCGCAGCAGCGGCACGCGGGTGACCCACCACGCCCACCACGGGTGGTAGCGGGGGAATGCGGCCGCGAGCTGGCCGGTGCCCTCCGCCCAGGCGAGGCCCTCGCGCGCGGAGACGGCGAACAAGCTCTCGCCGAAGATGTTCTTCGGGTCGCGGCCGTGCACCTTTGCGTATCGACGGCGCGCGTACTCCCCGCCCACGTAGTGCTGCCACAGCCCTGTTTCGTGCCCGCCGAACGGCCCGAGCCACACCGTGTAGCTGAGCACCACCAGGCCCCCGGGCTTGGCCACGCGCAGCATCTCGTCGCCCATGGCCTGCCAGTTCGGGATGTGCTCGGCGACGTTGGAGGAGTACACCGCGTCGAAGGAATCATCCGCGAAGGGAAGGGCGGTGCCGTCGCCACGCACCGCCCCGAAGCCGGTTAAGCCCGCCGCCGACAGTTCGGAGACGTTTGGTTCCAGCCCGACGTAGAAGCAGTCCGAGAAGGCGTCGGCGAAGTAGCCGGGCCCGCCTCCGACGTCCAGTACGGACTGGCCAGTGACGGGGGTGCCCAGGAGGTCGTGCGAGACGGCGTCGATAAGCGAACGCGTATCGCGGGCGAGCATGGAGTAGAAGATGCGCGGGCGGAATTGTTCGTAGGAAAACGCGCGCAACAGCCGGAGCGAGCGGGAAAGGGTGGCCATCCGGCGGGTACGGTGCATAGGCATACTGTAGCAACCGTGCTACAGTGCGGTGCATGGCCACGCCGGGATACGACGAATCGCTAGTCGAGCGCAGGATATCGCAGCGCGAACTGCGCAACGACTCTGCGCGGATCCTGCGCGCGGTGCGGGCGGGGCACAGCTTCGTTGTCACCAACAACGGCGAGCCGGTGGGGCGACTTGTGCCTCTCGACGAGCCGAAGCCGCGGCTGGCCATCACACGGCCCGCCACCCGTGTCGGCGGTTGGCTGGACCTTCCGGTGGAGCCGGCGGATGGCGAGCCGTTGGCTGAGATGCTCGATGATATGCGCGAGGACCGCTTCTAGGATGCGGCGGGTGTATACGGATACGTCAGCCATCGCCTGCCTGCTGAAAGCGGAGCCGCACACGCACGCGATGCGGCTGTGGCTCGAGGCGGGGGAGTGCGAGGTGGTTTCGTCGGACTTGCTCGAGATTGAGCTGCGGCGGCTGGCGGTGCGCTTGGGCAGGCCCCAGGGAGAGGTCACGCTGATCCTGCGCGGCATTTCGCTTGCGGAACTGAACCGGGCGACGCTGCGCAGCGCGAGCATGCTGCCCATGCCGTACCTTCGAACGTTGGATGCGATCCATCTGCAGGCCGCGCTGGACTTGGAGGCCGATGCGATGCTCACCTATGACAGTCGCCTCGCTGACGCCTCGCGTGAAGTGGGACTCGAGGTTATCGCGCCATGAAGATACTGCTTTTGTGCTGGCGCGACTCCACCCACCCGCAAGGCGGCGGGTCGGAGCGCTATCTCGAGCGCGTCGGGGAGTACCTGGCGGCACAGGGCCACGAGGTGATTTACCGCACCTCAACGCACACGGACGCGCCGAGGCGCTCTCGCAGGAAAGGGGTGCGCTACGAGCGCGCCGGGGGAAAGTTCGGCGTGTACCTTGCGGCGCCGCTATCGATTTGGCGCAACCGGCCGGACGTGGTCGTGGACACGCAAAATGGCATCCCATTTTTTGCGCGGCTGTTCACGAGAAAGCCCGTGGTGCTGCTGACGCACCACTGCCACAAGGAGCAGTGGCCGGTGGCGGGCCCGCTGATCCGCCGCCTGGGGTGGTTCTTAGAGTCGCGGGTGGCGCCGAGGGTGTACCGGGGTGCGCAGTACGTGACGGTGTCGCAAGCCTCGAAGCGCGACCTGGTGGCGCTTGGGGTGCGTGAGGAGGACATCGAGATCGTGGAAAACGGCGTCGACCTGGTGCCGGCGCACACGCCTGTGCTTCACGACGACCAAAGGTTGCACCTGGTCACCCTCTCCCGCCTGGTGCCGCACAAGCGCATCGAGGAGGCTATCGACGCGGTGGCGGGGATGGATGGCGCCGTCCTGGATGTGGTCGGTTCCGGCTGGTGGGAGGACCAGTTGCGCGAGTACGCCGCCCCGCACGGCGACAAGGTGGTCTTCCACGGGCACGTCTCCGAGGCTTACAAGCACGCGCTGCTTGAGCGGGCCACGGTGCACCTGCTGCCGTCGCGCAAGGAGGGCTGGGGGATCGCGGTGATCGAGGCGGCGCAGCACGGCGTGCCCACCGTGGCGTACGCGTCCGCAGGTGGGGTCGCCGACTCCATCCGCGACGGCGAGACTGGTCGGCTGGTGCATCCCGGCGAGGAGTTTGAGCAGGTTGTGGGGGAGACCCTTGGGCGTCGAGAAGCAATGGCTCCCGCGGCGCGCGAGTGGGCGGCGCGGTTCTCCTGGGAGGAGACCGGCCGGAGGTTCGCGATGATTATTGGAGCCCTAAAGTAGCTCAGTTGTCCAGTTGAGCTGCTGGATCTTTGTATCCAGCTCGCGGTAGGCCTTCGCGGCGCTGTCGGCCATGTCGCGCAGGGCTTTCACGTCCACGGCGGGGACGAAGCGGACCTCGGAGCGGGAATAGCGGGAGCCGGTCATGGTGCCGGCGTCGGCGACGGCGGCGTAGAGGCGGCGGGAGCGCAGCAGCGCGTCGCGGCGCGCGATGGCGTCGGTGAGCGTGGCGCCCTCGAAGGCGGTCTGCGCGTTGGTGTGGTTGATGCGGCGCACCAGCGTCTCAATCTCCTGCAGGAGTGCGGCCGCCTCCTCGAGCATGGCCGCTGGGTCCTCGACGGGTGTGTCGCCCTCCTGGATCATCGCGCCCTGCACCAGGCGTTCCTGCAGCTTGTTCAGGCGGTCCTGCGCCTCGGCGCGTCGCGCCAGTGCCTCTGCGAGCAGCATGAGTGCCTCCTTGTACGTTTCTGTCCCCGTTCCCAACCCTCGCGGATCCGCCCGGGGCACCCCCAACGTCGCGGTAGTAAACAGTGCTCGGTGCAACCCTGTGGTGGGGGTCGTGCCCGTGTGCGTCGTGCAGGCCGCAAGCGTTGTGCGTGTGAGCGGAATCGAACCGCTTCAGCCCTGATACGGCCACAAGGCGCCATGAGTGCGCCCTTTTCCCCGGACGCGTGGGGTTGACGTTCGCTGGGTGCCGGCGAGCTTTCCGCTACCGACAGTTTCGATCTAACATAGCAAAACGCCCAGCCGCTGGGAAGGGCTGGGCGTTGGGGTTGTGCGGGTTTACGCCGCGGAGGGGAACAGCTCGCCGTCGCGGAGACGGTCGCGCATCTCGGCCTCGACGAGGACCGGGATGAAGTCCTCGATCACAGCGGAGTTGCGGTGGGTGCGCAGGACAGCATCGAACGCGTCGTTGATCTCGAGTGCGTCGAACTTGCCGGCGTACTCGGCGAGCAGGTCCTCGCGGATGTTGCGCAGTGCGCGCTCGCGGATGATGCTGAAGTCAATTGTGTTAGCCATGTTGTGTTCCTCCTTGCAGAAGCTGTATCTGCTCCTTTTCTAGGCTCAGGGTTACGCATGTACGTAACCTGTTGTTAACTTGGCGTTCACTTTAAGCGACGAAAAGTGAACGATGCAAGAGGGTCAATGATTGGAATTTGTCATTAATTGGTCGGAGCCAACTAATTTTTAGAAATGTGCTGGTGAGGGGGTACGGTGCGCTCCCGTGTGATTTCGGACACACTGTAGCAATGGCACCATGCACCACAGGGCGAACAACGCGATCCCGGCAGGCGGTAGCGGGCGCGCGGGCTCACCAGTCTCGGCCACGGAACCGTCGGCGCGCACCACCACACCGACGCCCAGCTCGCGCAGGCGTTCCTGGTCGTCCAAGGCAGCCTGCGCCGCCGTCCACCGCAGCGACGGCGGGTCCACCGCCACCCCGTCCACCGTCAGCGCGCCAGATTCGACGACGTTCATGGCTTTGGGGGTGGGGTCGACGACCGGATGGCCGTCGATAGGTACAAGCGCGGGGCGGGATTCGAAGAGGACGTCGCGGCCGCGGTGGTCGACAGCGGGGACCTCGATGGAGGTGGGGGTCAGCGCCGCGAGGGCGATCGGCGCGTCCGGGACCTGGAGCAGGGCGAACGCGGCGGCGGCGAGTGCGCGGCGGGGCTCGAGCGCTCCGGCGGCGGCGACGAAGGCCGGGATGGCGAGGATGAGCCATTTCTGGCCGTCGCGGAGCAGGCCGCCGCCCGGGAGGTGCTGGATGAGTGGCGCGGTCAGGCCGGCCCAGGAGGCAAACGCCACCGCGAACCCCAGCGCCGCCAGCAGCAGAAAACGGCGGGGCACCGACCGCCAAGCCAAAGCGAGCAGGGCGCACAGCGCCACCCCGAACAGCGCGAACCCGAGCTCGCGGGAGGCCGGCACCGCCTGCCCGTTCCAGATCCCGCCCAGGCCCAGCAGCGAGCCGAGGGTGCCGGCGTAGGCCTCTGCGCGGGGTGCGAACGCCGCGGCGGACGCGGCCGAGGACGTGCCGGGTGTGCTGGCAAACACACCCGCCACCACCCACGGCAGGCAGGTGCACACGCTGACCGCAACTCCGCGCCACCCGCGGGAAAAACACGCCGCCGCTAGCGCGCCGGTGGGGGTCAGCGACGCCAACCAGTGCGCCAGGCCCGACGCCGGCACACACCCCAACGCCACCAACGGCAGCAGCCACGCCGCCGCGGCCAGCGACCACTGCCCTTGCAGCAGCCGCTCCACCACGAACGGGTTCCACACCGCCACCGTCATCGCCGCCGCCTGCCCGAACGGGGTGCGCCCGAACCGGTGCCCGGCCCACGCGGCGCACCCGGCAGCGGCGACCATGAACACGCGCACGAACGCCACCGGCCACGGCAGGATCCCCAACAGCGCGTCCTGCGGCACACTGCGCGCGGCCAGGTCACCCCAGCCGAGCGATGCCCGGGTGAGCGCCATAGCATCGAACACCATCATGTCCCGCAGCGCGAACGCCTCGCCGGGCATAAGAAACGGCCAGGTCAGCGACAACACCAGTAGCGCGCCGTACGCGGGCGCCCACCAGCGGCTAACGGCGGCGCGCATACAGCACCAGGCCCGCCACAAACGCCGCGGCGGCGATCACGCGCGTGACCACCGACATCACCTGCAGCCCCCGCAGCCACGCCACGTCGCGCCCCGCCGCCGACACCTGCGCCGCCTTGGTCTCCTCGGCCAGCACCCACTGGTCGGCGCCGCAGTCCCACACCTCGTCGACGATGCGGCCGGTGCGCCGCTCCGCATCCACGGTGCGCACGCAGCCGTCCGAAAGCGCCGCCGAGTACTTGTACGTGTCCAACCCCCGCACCGAACCGGGGCCCAGGTAGTCCAACCCGACGTCATCGCCGGACGTGGAGTCGAGCATCGGGTAGGTGCGCCGCTCCGGGCGGTAGGGCAAAAGCGGCCCCAGCCCGGCGCGCCCCTTCGCGGGAAAGGCGGTGGAGGGGTCGATGGGAAACGCGTCCACCTCTTCGCCGTCCAGCGTGACTACCGCATCCAGGCTCTTCGGGGCCTTGGTGAGCTCGATGGTGCGGGTGCGGGGCGAAGTGCCGTCGAAAAGCATGGTGTACTCGCCCGGATCCAGGGTGCGCTGCTGCGCAATCACGATGGGGGAGGCGAGGTTGAGCGCGCCGCACACGACGATGATGCCGAGGCAGGCGGCAAGTCGGCGTCGCAGGTTCACCCGTGTCACCCTACCGGGTGGCTAGACTTGCGCCATCGTGAACAGACCCGCCATTTTGCCCGAGCTCGACGGCCTGCGCGCCGTGGCCGCCTACGGCATCGTGGCCACGCACGTCGCCTTCCAGACCGCCACCGGCTCCGCGGTGCTGGAGCGCTTCGACTACTTCGTGGCCGTCTTCTTTGCGCTTTCGGCGTTCCTCCTGGCGCGCGGCGGTCTCCGTGAGGGCTACTACGGGCGGCGGGTGTCGCGCCTTGCACCCGCGTATCTTGTGTGCGTGGTTGTGGTGCTGCTCGCGCTGCCGCCGCTCGCGGGGGTGACGTGGGGCCAGGTCGCGGCGAATGTGCTGCTTGCGCAGATTTACGTGCCGCATTCGCTTATCGACGGGCTCACGCAGATGTGGTCGTTATGCGTCGAAGCCGCCTTCTACTTGGTCCTGCCGCTGTACCTGCGCCTCGGGTCGTGGGGGCGGCACGCGGCGCTGGCGGGGGCCGTGGTGCTGGGCCTGGCGTGGCCGTGGGCGGTGTCGGGTGTGACGGATCCGGCGGTGGTGAACATGCAGATCTGGCCGCCGTCGTACGTCCCCTGGTTCGCGGTGGGGCTTGTGCTGGCGGAGCTGGAGCGCGCCGGCGTGCGCTACACCGGCCCGCGCTGGCCGGTGGCGGCACTGGCGCTGCCGGTGGCCTGGGTCGGGGGCGTGGTGGGCCCGCGGGGGCTGGCACACCCCTCGCCGGCGGAGTTCAACGTGCGGGTGCTGCTCGGCGCGGTGTTCGCGGCGCTGGTGGTCGCGCCGTTCGCGCTGGGGCAGCGGCAGCGCGGCACGGTGCTGTCGTCGAATGTCATGCGCACCCTGGGCCACTGGTCCTACTCGGTGTTCTTGTGGCATATGGCGGTGCTGTACTTCGTATTCCCCGTGCTGGGGGTGCCGATGTTCTCGGGCGGGTTTGTACTGGTCTACGCGGCCACCGCGCTGGCGAGCACCGCCGTGGCCTACATCTCCTACGAGCTGGTGGAGGTGCCGGGCGCGCGGTTGGTCAGGCAGGCCACGGCGAACAGGCCGGCCACGACCAAGAAGGTGGAGGAACCGGCGTAGTTCGCCGCCGGCCACGGCGCGCGCGCCAGCACGAGCCCGCAGATAGCCATGGTGCCGGCCGCGACGCGGTGCATCGGTAACACGGTGAAGCGGCGCACCACCCACGCGAGGGCCACCGCCGCTAGGCTCTGGAACGGGAACGCGGCGATCACCGCGACGGTCGGCACCCAGTTCGCGCCTGCTTTCGGCACGTACGGGGTGCCGTCCTCGCGCCGCCACGGCAGCCACAAACACAGTGCGAGCACGAGCAGGCTGAACGCCCCGCCGAAAATCAGCGAGTAGCGGTAGGCGCCCTCGCCCGCGAAGCGCATCTCGAACTCGCCGTCGGCTCCCGGGGGGACGCGGAAGGCCTGGGCGCCGGCGTCGATACGCACGGGCTCCAACTCGTTGCCGCCGAGGGTGGCGCGAAGCCCGTCGTTGAACGCGCGGGTGGTCAGGATCAGCCGGTCGCCGGTGCGGTTGGGCATCGGTGCGCGGGAGAGCATGACCGTATCCGTGCGGGTGAACAGCTCGTGGGTGCCGGCTTCGAGGAAGACGCTGCCCACGCGGCGCTCGCCGTCGATGGTGGCGGGCGCGCTGAGCTGCCACGTGGCGTCCTCGGCGGTGGTGAAGCGGCGCTGGATAACCGTGTGCTCGGGGAAATGCCGCTGGAAGAAGTAGCGGTCCGCGGTGCCCTCCACCTCGACGATGCGGTGGATGCCCACGTCGAGTTCGCGGATGCCCACGGGTTCGGTCAGCTGCAGGATGGTGGCGTCGCCGCGGGTGAGCCTGCGCGGCTGGTCTTTGACCAGGGTGACGCTGCGGCAGTTGCTGTGCCCGTCGCACAGCTGGACGGTGGTGTCCGCGGTGGCGGCGATGGTGACGTGCTCCTGCTGGGTTTGGAACTCGATCCAGGCGTCGCGGTCGCCGGGCGCGGGCCACCAGGCGGTCTCGTTTACGCCGTCGAAGGCGGAGGTGAGCGACTTCGACGCGTCGGGACCGCCGAACGCGCCGGCATCCGCGGCCGAGGACGACGCGCGGGCGAAGCCGTCCGCCGCCACCGCCGCGCGGGAGCCGGCAGACGGGTAGTCCTTCACACGGTTGCGCACCGTGCCGTCCTCCCACTCGGCGGCGAGATAGCCGGACTGGCCGTCGATGGTGCCGTAATTGCGCACCGCAAGCGCCGGGGTGTCGGTGACCACATCGGCATCCCCGCCGGTCAGTCGCGCCGGGAAGTAGCCGAGTTCGCGCCACAGCAGCGGCAGCACCTCGCCGCCGCCGTCCACCGCGACCGGCTCGCGGTCCGTGTCCATCACGTCCGCGTGAGGGTCCAGCAGGAAGATGTCCACCTCGCCGAAGCTCGCATCCGGCTCGCCCATATTCGGCGTCGGCGGTTGGCGCTCAAGGTCGCGGCGCACCACCACCGCGCCCACACCAATGGAACGCAGCGCTTGCCTATCGACGAGCTCCGCCTGCCCCTCCAACCCCCGAATCGCCTCCGGATCCACCAGGGGCACCGCGTCGCGGAACGCGAAACGCGCCTGGGTCAGCGCCTGGATCGGCTCGTCACGCGTCCACCCCCACGTCTGCCGCGCAAACGACGCCGGCGGGACCACAAGCGTGCGGGTGCCGGCGGCGTGCTCGTCCAACCACTGGCCCGCGGCGACCCAGTCCTCGGACACCTCGTGCCAGGTGCCCTCCGGCAGCAGGCGCAGCGACCACGCTGGCGCCACCGCCATTGCGGCGGCAAGGGTGATGCCGACAGCCTTCGGTCGGTTCACGTTCGCGGCCAGGTGCCCGGCGCCGAGCGCGAGCGGCAGGTGGACCAGGGGGTCGAATTTGTGCAGGTTGCGGAAGGGGGCGAGAGCACCGTCGTAAAGCGAAGTGCTCATGTGCGCAGAGCCGAGCACCCAGAAGCCCACCGCGAACACCGCGAGCAACGGCCCGCGCCACGGCATGTCGCGGCGCGCCAGGCCCGCGAGACCGAACGCGGCGACGAGGCAGGTGGCTATGACGAAGGTCGGCTCCGCCACCAGCAGGTGGCCGGCGGCGCGCTCCGTGTCCACGAACGGGGTCCAGCTGGTGGTGCCGCGCAGGATCTCCACTGGGTTGAGCCACGCGGTGGTCACGCCGGCGGACTCGATGAAGTCCGTGAACGGCGGGGAATAGCGGCCCAGCACCAATAGCGGCCCGATCCACCACGCGGACACCGCCGCCGCCCCGACGGCGAACTTGCCGGCGGTTTTATAAGCACGCCGCGCGATGAGCAGCACGAACGCCGGCAGGCACGCGGCGATGGTGGCGGTGGCGTTGACCGCGCCCATGCACGCCACCGCCACCACCGCCGGCGCCACCTGTGGGTTGCGGCGCGTCAGCGGGATCAGCGTCCACGGCACCAGCGCCACCGGCCACGCCTCCGAGGAAATCGCGGTGAGGGTAGTCAGGATGCGCGGACTCAGCGCGTACACCGCCGCCGCGAGGACCTGCGGAAACGTGCCGCGGATACCGACCCGCCGCGCCAACGCGAGCGTGCCGGAGTACGCCAACCCCAGCAACAGCCACCACCACGCGCGCTGGATCAGCCAATCCGGCACATGCAGCAGATCCCCCGCCAGGAAGAACGGCCCCTGCGGAAACAAATACCCGTACGCCTGGTTTTGCACCTGGCCCAGCGGAAACTCGTCCGTGTAGGCGTGCGTCGCGCGGCGCAGAAACCGCGCCGGGTCGGCGATCAGGTCGAATTTCGTGTCCGCCGCAACCTGGCCCGGCGGCTGTGCAAGCACAACAACGAGCAGGACCAGCCAGCCTGCGAGGTGCGCGCGCATCCCCCGCACCAGCGCCTACTTCCTCGAGCCGTACTCCGGCCCGCCGAGAACCGCCTCATCCGCCGGCACCGCCGAACCCTGCGGCACCGTGGACTGCCCGGACACGGACGCGATGCCGAGCACCCCCACAACACCGAGCACCACGCCAACGACCGTGCTGGCCAAAACGGGCGCGGTGGCGCGCCGGGCAAGCGACGCCGGCAGGGCAAATACTCGGTGGGACATGTCGGAGAAGCCTACCAGCAGCGGGTACAGTGGCTGTGGTTTGAAACAGGGTTTGAAACAGGCGACAAGGGGAATGGTTTATGCGGGCTCGGACAGGTGCGGCGCTGCTCGCACTTGTTTGCCTATCGACGTTTAGCTTCGCCGGATGTGCCGAACAGTCTGAGGACAACGCTGCTGAGTCGGCGGTTTTGGAGACTGCGGTTGCGGGCCGGGAGGACGTCGACAAGCAAGAAGCCCCCGAGATGGTGCCGCCTACTTCGCCCCCGGCCGCGCCCGCACCCTTGTCGCCCGCGCAGCAGCGCGTGCCGGACGACCTGCGGCAAAAGGTTGCTTCGCTCATGGTGGTCGGCGTGGCCAACTACGACCAGGCGCGGTTTGCGCTTGACCAGGGTGTCGGCGGGCTGATCATCCCCAGCTGGGCTGACCCGGCGCTGCTGACCGAGGTGGGCCGCGACATCAACGCCCTGCGCGCCCAGTACCACCGGCCGTTCAGCGTCGCCATCGACTTCGAGGGCGGCCGCGTGCAGCGGCACACGCAGGTCCTCGGCGAGTTCATGCCGCCGCGCGCGCTCGCCGGGCAGCCGCCCGAGGTGATCCGCGGCACCGGCTACGACATCGGCCGATCCCTGCGCGCCCACGGCATCAACGTGGACTACGCACCGCTGCTGGACCTGGACGTCAACGGCCTGGACATCGTGGGCGACCGCTCCTTCCACGGCAACCCCGACGAGGTCGTGCGCGTCGCCGGGCTGTTCTCGCAGGGGCTTATCGACGCCGGGGTGACCCCGACGTTCAAACACTTCCCCGGCCACGGGCGCGCCTCCGGGGACACGCACCACCACTTGGCCGTTACCCCGCCGCTGGACCAGATGCGCGAGCTGGACCTGCGCCCCTACGGCCCGCTGCTGGAACAGTTCCCCCGTGTGAGCGTGATGATGGGCCACATGATCGTCCCCGGCCTTGGCCCGGACGGCGTGCCCAGCTCCATGAACCCGGACACCTACCGGCTCCTGCGCACCGGCGACTACCCGGGCGGTGTGCCCTTCGAAGGCGTGGTGGTCACCGACGACCTGTCCGGCATGCGCGGCATTCTGGACTACGCCCCCACCCGCGACGCCGTGGCCAGGGCGATCGGCTCCGGCGCGGACCAGGCGCTGTGGTCCTCCGGCGCGGACCTGCCCGGCATCATCGACCACATCGTGTGGTGCGTGCACAACGGCTACATCCCTGAAGCCCGCGTGGACGAGGCCGCCACAAGGGCGCAGCAGCAGCTCATCGACGTGGGGTTGTAGGCGTCTCTCCGGCTATGAGAGATCAAAGATCTGCATTACTGTGGGGCCCGTGACTACGGTGAAGGCAACCTCGCACAGGAAAGGACGCGCAGGCACCGCCAAGGGCGGGCCGGGCGTGATGGGCCGCGGCGCCAAAATCACGCTCAGTGTGCTCCTAGGCATCCTCGCCGTGGCGCTCGCGATTTATCTGGCGGATCTGGCTACCCACCGCGGCAACGTCCCCCGCGGCACCCAGGTCGGCGGCGTGGACATTGGTGCCATGGTGCCTGATGAGGCGCGCGAGAAGCTCCAGGCTGAACTCGGCGGCGTCGCCGACAAGGCCGTGCCGGTCAAGGCGGGGGAGAAGGCCACCGAGTTCGTTCCCGCGAAGTCTGGCCTGGGCATCGATTTCGACGCCACGGTGGACGCCGCCGGCATCGAGACCGCTAACCCCGTCGAGCGCTTCCGCGGTCTGTTCACCACCCGCGAGGTGGATGTCGTACCGACTGTCGACGACAAAGCCCTGGGCGGCCAGCTCGACCGCATGACCGAAGAGCTGCACGTGGACCCCGTCGACGGCACTATCCGCGTGCAGGGTGGCAAGGCCGAAACCACCGACCCGAAGCTCGGCCAGGACGTGGACCGCGCGACGCTTCGCGACGAGGTGACCACCGGCTGGCTCAACCCGGACGGAGTTGAGGTGGAGCCGAAAGAGGTGCAGCCCGCCATCAACGACGATGCCATGAAGGCCGCGCTCGGCGGCCCCGTGCGCGCGGCCCTCGACGGACCGATCACCGTCACCGGCAAGGACGGCGTCGCCGCCGCGGTGCCGCAGGACCGCATCGGCGAAATCGTGCAGTTCCCCGCGGTGGAAGGTCGCATCGCGCCCGAGGTGAACCTGGATGCGGCGCGCACAATCCTGGGCGACCAGCTCGCGGAGACCGAGGCGGAGGGCAAGAACGCGCGCGTGTTGGCCGGAGGCGGCGTCGAACCGTCCGTGGACGGCTCCGTGGTGGACTGGGACGCCACCCTGGCCGACTTTGAAAAGCGCCTGACCGGCGGGGCTTCCCGCGAATGGGACGCGGTGTACAAGGACGTGCCCGCGCAGTTCACCACTGAGCAGGCGCAGAACGCCACCTTCAACGACGTTGTCGGTTCGTTCACCACCAGCGGCTACTCGGGCGCGTCCGGCACCAACATTGCGCTGGTGGCCCAGACCGTCAACGGGGCGGTAGTGAACCCGGGCGAGACGTTCTCTCTGAACGGCTACACCGGACCGCGCGGCCCCGCGCAGGGGTACGTGGAGTCCGGCATCATCCTCAACGGGCGCGCAGACACCGCGGTCGGCGGCGGCATCTCCCAGTTCGCCACCACCTTGTACAACGCCTCCTACTTTGCCGGCATGACGGATGTGGCGCACATGCCGCACTCTTACTACATCTCCCGTTACCCGGCCGGCCGTGAGGCCACCGTGTACGAGGGGGCGATCGATCTGCAGTTCCGCAACGACAGCCCGTACCCGGTGCGCATCGCCACCAGCGTCGGCGGCGGTGAGGTCACGGTGAGCCTGATGGGCGTTAAGACCGTGACCGTCGAGTCCGTCAACGGTGGCCGGTGGGCGCAGACGCAGCCCCAGCCGGTGAACGTCTCCGGCTCGAACTGCGCGCCGTCTTCGGGCGCGCCTGGTTTCACCACCTCCGACACCCGCATCATCTACGACCTCGCCGGAAACGAGCTCAGCCGGGAGACCCAGACCACGGTGTACGACCCGCAGCCGATCGTGCGCTGCGGTTAGCGGTTAGTGTGCGAACTAATGTTCGATACAAGTTGCTAATTCGCGCAAAAGCATCGGGGGACGTGGAACAATTAGCGAAAAGGTAGTTGGGGTAAGGAGGCCAAAATGTCAGCACCCCTGATGAGACACCTGACGCCGCAGGAGGCTCGCGGAGAACTACGCAGACTCGAGCGAAGCGTGGATGGTGGAATCGAGAATTTTGAAGAGCGTGCTCGATTCTTCGATCTCTCGCCACGAGAGCAGGCGGTTTGGGAGCGTATCCGGGAACTTCGGTGGCTGCTCAATGGCTGATTCGGGAGGTCGAAGTCTCGAGAACGCGGTAAAAGAATTCGACCGCGAACTTTCGGCGTCGCTCTCCGTCTTTGCTGGCTCGTGTCCGCCGTTTGAATACAGCTGGCTGGATACTGGGCGCGGCGTATCGGTCTCGATACGGTTCGAGCAGCAGAATGAGCGGCCGGGTATCCTTCCCCTTCTGTCCAAGGGGAAGGCAGTCATCGGAATTAAACCTGAGTACCGCTGTTCGTGGGATACGACTAGAAGGTTTCTAGCTGTTGAGAGTTCGAGTTTTGCCGTTCACCCATACGCGCAACCGGGGTTGGACCCGCTGTTTCGTGTTGAATACCTGCGGGGGAGCAGTCGCAAATACCCAACCTCTCATTTCCATGTGCATGCGCATCGAGATGAATTCACGCACTTACTGGGATTTGCGGCCAAGCTTGATACTCAAAAATCGGCGCAGGTAAACACGTATTTCAAACGCGGCACTCTCCTTTCGGATTTTCATTTTCCTACCGGGGGTCCTCGTTTCCGGCCCTGCCTTGAGGACGTCCTTGAAGCATTGAGGGTCGAATTCGACCTCGATGTCGACAATGCCCGCTGGCAACAGCAACTCCAGAACGCTCGGGAGAAGTGGCGTCGAATTCAAACCGCAGCGGTTGTGCGCGACTGCCCAGACGAAGCAGTTCGTGTGCTGATTGAGGACTTCGGGCTTCCCGTCCCAGAGGGGTGGGATACCCCGGTCTGCGATGTGGAGAAGATGACTAGGAGCTGACTGTGCAGTATGGATGGCAGGGGACAGGTGGTGCCCTGCCATGTGCGCGCAGCGCTAACTCTCACGCTATGTTGCCGCCCCGGTCGGGGCCGGCCCTGGACCCATCGCCGATGTCGAATAACGGCGGGTCGGTGATTGTCTGGTTCGGTGGGTCGTCGAACGCGGGGTATTTTTTCCGCACCCGCCTGATAGTCCTCTGACCAGGCGATTCCTGGTACTGGCGGGTCGTGGTCGGCGTCGGTGGCCCGCCGTCGGCGGGGTGGTGGGTGACGTCCCAGGTGGAGGGGTCTTTCTCGAAGTGTCCTTTGCCACCTGCGCCGTCTCTGTTGTCGTTGTTGCACATGTGGTGCTCGCGACACAGGAGGACCAGGTTTTCCAGGTCTGTGAACCCGCCGTGCAGGTACGACTGGATGTGGTGGGCTTCCAGTTGCACGCCTGGCTTGGTGCATCCGGTCCAGGCGCACACCTGCTGCATGGCCAAAAGCACCAGTTTCTGCTCCACGCTTGCCAACCGCGCACGCCCGAGGGACAGCGGCACCCCGGTGCACGAGTCCAGCTGCAGGGCAAACGAATCGCCCGCCAACCCGAGCCGGACCATGTCCAACGCGGTCAACGACACCGAGGTGTTGGTGGCGAACTCGGTGTACGCGTCCGCCCCCATGAGGTCTTCCAGCGTCAGCGTTATCACCACGGTGCCGATGCCCTTGCGCGCCGCGGTGGAGGAGTTCGCGTGGTCACCAACGATGTCCATGAGTTGGTCGAACCGCCGCTGCCCGCGGGTGCGCTTGTCCTCGGCGCCGGGCGGCAGGTTCGCCCCGGGCGACTCGCCGGCGGCCAGCGCGGCCTCGAACGCGGCGCGGCTGGCTTTGTCGAAGTAGATCTGCCCCCAGGAACCGCCGTCGCTGTCCTCCTCGCCGAAAATCATGGTTCTCTTCTTAAACGCGGCGAGCGGGTCCTTGTTGCCCTCGTAGTCCCGGCCCTTGCGGTTGGCACGCTTGACCAGTGTGTTCACGTGCTTCCGCAGTTCTTCCGCGGACATCGTCTCCGCCGCCTCGAGCGCCTGCGCGTAGATCTCGTCGCGGCCCGGGTCCGAGTGTTCGTTGAGCTGCATCAGCGCCCGTTCGATGATGCGCTTCTTCTCCGCGTTGGCCTTCGCCGCCGCCTTCCGCGCGCGCTCTTTGGCCTTGCGCGCTTCTTCTTTGCGGCGCTCTTCTTCCTCGGTTTGCTGCTTGCGTTCTTCCTCGTCCATCAGCGGATCCGAGGGTGGGGTGGGCACCTCGACCTCGCCGAACATCGTCTTCGCCTGGTTGAGCAGGCTAAAGGCGTCGGCCCGAGGGAGCCCGAGCTGCTTGGTCAAATACTCCACAGGGTGGTTGGCGCCGACCAACCGGCCAGCCCCGTCGCGCTCGCACAGGTGCGCAAACGCGATGTTCGCGTTGGAGAGCAGCGGCAGCGCCGCGTGCAGCCGTTCCATCGCCTGGTGCGTGGACAGAAGGTGGAGGGATTCGGGCTGCATCATGAGCGCCTCGAGAGCTTTCAGGCTATCGACGAGCTGGTCCACGTGGTGGTCAATCACCGTGGTCATGGGCGGATCCCTCCCTTCAGGTGCGCACTGTCAACGAATGAACAATGCATACGCTACGACACGCCTCCGACACGACCGTCACAAAACCAAACGCACGTTCGAATAACCCTAAATGGCCAGAAACTTTAGCTCGTCGATAAGCAAAAGGTGCTCACTCGAATTGTGCAGGCGGCACATGGTCGCCCACCTCGCGCAGCAGCCCCCACACGGTGAGGTCCGCGTACAGCGGGTCGCGCGGCATGAGTGCGTGGTAGGGCGCGTAGCCGTCGTACCACTGTCCGGAGTCGATGTTCGCCACATCCGCGCCCGGCACGGCCTCCAGCATCGACGCGGATGCCGGGGTGACCACCGTGTCCGCCGGCGAGTAGATGGAGGTGTACGCGATTCCCGGCACGGTGTCCGGGCCGCTCAAAAACTCGCGCAACCAGGCGGAACCTGCGAGCTGCTGCGCCGCCCCCGGGGCGAATATCGCGGTGAAGTGCGGGTGCTTCGAGGCGAACGCGCCCATCTGTCCGGCCAGCCCGCGGAAGTCGGTGCCGTGGAAATTGCCGCCCATCGCCACCACGCGCCGCACCTTCTCCGCACCCCCGCGCGAAATGAACAGCTTGGTCATCAGCGCGCCCTGCGAGTGTGCCACAATGTCCACCTGCTCAGCGCCGGTTTTCCGCAGCACGCGGTCCACGTGCTCTTCCACGTCCCCCACGATCGAATTCAGGTCGCCCGCGCCGAAGAACCCGGGCGCGATCATGTCGCCGTAGTCGTAGCCCCAGACCCAAAACCCCTGTTCTTTCAGCCTTTGCGCGTTCGACTCAAACGCGGCGGTGCGCGAGTTGATCCCGTGCACGTACATCACCGGTGTGGGGTGTGTGGGTTGAAAATTCCGGTCGTTGAACGGCATCGGCGGGCGGTTTTGCAGCCCGCGCACCGCCCCGTACCCGGCCGCCAGTGTCATCATCGCGCTGCTGAGTTTCATCCCTTAGAGCATATTGCTTATCGACGTCCTCCGGCCCCCACTTGCAGTAGACCAAGCGGTCTGTTATTGTCCTGGTTTGGATCACGAAGTCCGACGCACCCTGCACAAGGGAAAAGCCTCCCGGCTCGTCGGCTGGCAACCGCGCATATCGCGCACGGTGCCCCCGGGGGAAGATCCGCCGGCACGCGCAACCGCCGCGCCGGAAGTGCGATTCTCGAAGGAGATCAACCATGTCTTCCGACATGAACGACATGTCCAACATGCCCACCGACTGGACCCCTGCCACCCTGGCCCACATGAGCGGAACTACGTTCGCGTTCACGCTCGATGAGACGGGCGAAAGTGTCGTCGCAAAGTTCGACAGCCCGATGGAAGCGGCCCGTTTCGTGGGTAACACTGGCCCGAAGTTCGACTACTCGCCGAAAGCGGGCGCGATCCGCGTCGGGGATGCCGTTGTCCCGCTGCCCAAGCAGCCGGCCGGACGCCGTGAATGCACTTACAAAGAGTGCGACAGGCAGGCCGAAGGCCACAAAAACCACTACATCCCGGTGCTTCGCGCCATGAACCTGAAGCACTCCTGGTTCCCCGTCGAGGCGGCGGAGCAGGACGGCACGAAGCTCACCTTCCGTTTCCGCAGCGCAGTGGGGGAGGAGAACGTCACCGGCTATAACCACGACCCCGAGGAACTTGCGCTGGCGGAGGAGTACAACCCGGATTGGAACATCCTGCGCTTCAAAACGGAGAATGGGAGGTACCGCGCGGTGTTGCTGAGCAAGAAGCCGCTGACGCCGTGCACCACGGAAAGCTAGATCCGAGGAAGCCCCGAAAAAGAAAAGAGAGCCGGCGACGAGAATCGAACTCGCACTCTCAGCTTGGGAAGCTGATGTTCTACCACTAAACTACGCCGGCAGCTCTGCCAACTTTAGCACCACGGATTCGCGGCCCAAAACAGGGAAGTACACTCTGATTCGTGTTGCTTTCAGATCACGACATCCGCGATGCCATTGACTCCGGCCACCTCGGTATCGACCCGTTCGATGCCGAGCTCATCCAGCCGAGTTCGATCGATGTGCGCATTGACAAGTTCTTCCGCGTTTTCAACAACTCGAAGTACACGCACATTGACCCGAAGCAGGAGATGCCGGATCTGACCACGCTCGTCGAGGTGCCGGACGGCGACGCGTTTGTCCTGCACCCCGGCGAGTTCGTGCTCGCCTCCACCCTGGAGTGCTTCACACTGCCCGCGGACCTGGCGGGCCGCTTGGAGGGCAAGTCCTCCCTGGGCCGCCTGGGGCTGCTCACGCACTCCACCGCAGGCTTCATTGACCCGGGCTTTTCCGGCCACATCACCTTGGAGCTGTCCAACGTGGCCAACCTGCCCATCGTCTTGTGGCCGGGCATGAAGGTCGGCCAGCTTGCGCTGTTCAACATGACCTCGCCCGCGGACACCCCGTACGGCTCCGGCAAGCTCGGCTCGAAGTACCAGGGCCAGCGCGGCCCCACCCCGTCGAAGGCGTACCTGAACTTCCAGTAAATCCGTTCTTCACCCTGCCGACGTCGCCGCTCCACGGCATAATGGCCACTTATGCGGATGACTGTGATTGGCACTGGTTACCTTGGCGCGACGCACGCGGCGTGCATGGCTGAACTCGGCCACGAGGTGCTGGGCGTAGACGTTGATGAAACCAAAATCGAGGCGCTGAAGAACTCCAAGGTGCCCTTTTACGAGCCGGGCTTGCCCGAGGTGCTCGAGCGCAACATCGAAGCAGGTCGCCTTGGCTTTACGACGGACTACGCCGAGGCCGCCGCGTTTGCGAACGTCCACTTCATCGGTGTGGGCACCCCGCAGCAGCGCGGCTCCTACGCGGCCGATACCCGCTACGTTGAGGCCGTCATCGACGATCTGGTACCCCAGCTCGAAGGCGAGCACCTGATCCTGGGCAAGTCCACCGTCCCGGTCGGCACCGCCGCCGCCCTGCAGGAACGCGCCGACGCACTCGCCGCCGCCAACGGCAACAAAGGCCAAGTGGAGATCGCGTGGAACCCGGAGTTCCTCCGCGAAGGCTACGCGGTCAAAGACACTATCGAGCCGGACCGCATCGTGCTAGGCCACCGCGCCGAGAACTCCCGAGCAGAGGAGATCGCCCGCGAGGTCTACGCCACACCACTGGAAAACAACACCCCGTTCATCGTGACGGATTTGCAGACCGCGGAGCTGGTGAAAGTCTCCGCCAACGCGTTTTTGGCCACGAAGATCTCCTTCATCAACGCCGTGTCCGAGGTCTGTGAGAACGTCGGCGCGGATGTCACCCAGCTGGCGGACGCCATCGGCTACGACGACCGCATCGGCCGCAAATTCCTCGGCGCGGGTCTCGGTTTCGGCGGCGGGTGTCTGCCCAAGGACATCCGCGCGTTCATGGCGCGCGCCGGCGAGGTCGGGGCCGACCAAGCTTTGACGTTCTTGCGTGAGGTCGACGCGATCAACATGCGCCGCCGCCAGCGCGTGATTGACCTGGCCCGCGAGGAGCTCGGCAGCGTCATCGGCCGCAACATCACCGTGCTCGGTGCCGCGTTCAAGCCGAACTCCGACGACGTGCGCGACTCGCCGGCGCTCGCTGTGGCCGGCCAGCTTTCGCTCGCCGGCGCAAGCGTGCGCGTCTACGACCCGCAGGGTATGGACAACGCCCGCAAGGTCTTCCCCACCCTCGACTACGCAACCAGCCTCGAGGACGCACTGCGCGGCGCGGAGCTGGTCATCCTCGCCACCGAGTGGCAGGAGTTCAAGGAGATGGATCCGCGGTGGGCGGCGGAGCTCGTCGACAAGCAATTGCTTATCGACGGGCGAAACGTCCTCAACATCCAGCAGTGGCAGCAGGCGGGCTGGCAGCTCCGCGCCCTCGGCCGGAGCCTGTAGTTTCGTAGTACCTAATTCGGGCATACCTGCAGGGTGTGCCCGTCTTAGTAATTCTGGCTGAGTGGGGCATGATAGTCCGCATGTCCAAGGAGAAGTCAGGAAAGTTTGCCAAGGGCGCCCTGGGCGCTGCCGCCGCGGCGCTGGGTGGCGTCGCCATCCACGACCTCACACAAACCAAGTACCCGGTCCTGCGCAACTACCCCGTTTTAGGGCACATGCGCTACCTGCTCACGGACATCGGTCCGGAGCTGCGCCAGTACTTCATTGAACGCGACTGGGACGGCCGCCCCTTCAACCGCGACCAGCGCAACGCCATCTACGAGCGCGCGAAGGGCAAGCAGAGCGAGACGTCGTTCGGCACCGTCCAGGACGTCTACGACACGAACCACGAGCACCTCGTGCACTCCATCGCCCCGGTGGAGGAGCCGGCCGAGCCGCCGCGCGCGCTCGTGGGCGGCAAGGACTGCACCAAGCCGTACTCCATCTCCATGCTGAACGTGTCCTCGATGAGCTTCGGCTCCCTGTCCAAGAACGCCGTGCGCTCCCTGAACAAGGGTGCGGCCATGGGTGGGTTCGCCCACAACACCGGTGAGGGCGGCATCTCCCCGTACCACCAGGAAAACGGCGGCGATCTGGTCTGGCAGATGGGCACCGGCTACTTCGGCGCCCGCACCGAGGACGGCGACTTCGACCCGGCGAAGTTCCGCGACAAGGCGCAGGACGACCAGGTCAAGATGGTGGAGCTGAAGCTCAGCCAGGGTGCCAAGCCGGGCATCGGCGGCGTGCTGCCGGCGGACAAGATCACCAAGGAAGTCTCGGAGATCCGCGGCGTGCCCATGGGCGTGGACTGCATCAGCCCGGCCGGCCACCGCGTGTTCAGCACCCCGGTCGAGCTCATCGAGTTCATCGCGCAGATGCGCGAGCTTTCCGGCGGCAAGCCGGCGGGGTTCAAGATGTGCGTCAGCAGCCGTCGAGAAGTGCTCGCCATCTGCAAGGCCATCCGCGCGGTCGGCACCGCGCCCGACTTCATCGTGGTGGACGGCTCCGAAGGCGGCACGGGTGCCGCGCCCATCGACTTCGAGGACCACATGGGCATGCCGCTGACCCACGGCCTGATGCTCATGCACAACGCGCTCGTGGGCACCGGGCTTCGCGACCAGATCAAGATCGGCGCCTCCGGCAAAGTCGCCGGCGGCTCTGACATCGTCATGCGCATGATCCAGGGCGCGGACTACACCAACTCCGCCCGCGCCATGATGATGGCCACCGGCTGCATCCAGGCGCAGCGCTGCCACACCGGTGAATGCCCGACAGGCGTTGCCACCCAGGACCCGCGTCGCAACCGCGCCATCGTGGTGGAGGACAAGTCCAAGGCGGTCTACAACTTCCACAAGACCACCGTCAGCACCGCCGTGCGCCTCATGGCCTCCATGGGCGTCTCCGATCCGTCGGAGCTTCGCCCCGACATGCTGCGCCGCAGCGTCTCGCCGACGGAGTCGCGCTCCTACGCCTCCATCTACGAGTGGCTGCGCCCGGGGCAATTGCTTGACGACGCCCCGTCGGTCTGGGCCCCCGACTGGAAAGCTGCCTCCCCGGACACCTTCCGCCCCGTGGCGTAGCTGCCGGTGGTGGGCCTGGGGTGGGCTGGCTGGCCAGCTCCCAGGCCCCAGCTCCAACCAAGCTCAACCGGCCCCACCCAGCCCCAAAACGCTGATCTGCTA
This sequence comes from Corynebacterium sp. ACRQP, assembly GCF_022345915.1. Taxonomy (NCBI): domain Bacteria; kingdom Bacillati; phylum Actinomycetota; class Actinomycetes; order Mycobacteriales; family Corynebacteriaceae; genus Corynebacterium; species Corynebacterium sp. ACRQP. Next base: position 116,741 of record NZ_JAKRMZ010000002.1, read on the forward strand.
GTTCGCTCAGGAGACAACCACCGACGAACTAGCAGATCAGCGTCATGTCTGGTCACTTATTGGACGCAAAGTGCTTGACACGCACACTGGTTCACCGTAGTTTCTGAACAGACCGCGTCCCCGAGGGAAGGAGTAGGCAGTGCTCACGTTCCGTGTTTCCGCATAACACGAACCAGAAAGACAGATGAGCATGCCTATTTCCCTGAACAACATTTCTCTCGAGTGGCCCAATGGAACCACGTGCTTTGAAGGCCTGAACGCCGTATTTGATAGTCGGCTTACCGGGTTAATCGGCGACAACGGATCCGGTAAATCCTCCCTGATCAAGATCATCCTCGGTCAGCTCGAACCGACGAGTGGATCGGTGGAACGCCCCGCGAACATCGCGTACTTACCGCAGGACCTCATGCTGCGGGCGGACGACACCGTGGCTGATGTTTTTGGCGCTACGGAGACTCTCAACGCAATTGCATCGGTGGAGGCCGGAGAGTTCGACCCCCAGCTTTTCGAAACTATCGGTGACCGTTGGGATATCGCCGCAGAGATCACCGCCACCCTGTCCGCGCACGGCCTCGACCTGCCTTTGGGTAGAACTCTGAATACGCTTTCCGGCGGTGAAACAGTCCGGGTAGCGTTGGCCGCTTTGTTCTCCGGCAACCCCGACTTCGTCGTCTTGGATGAGCCAACCAACAACCTCGACCACCACGCGAAAGAGCAGCTCATACGGGAGCTGGAGGCGGCGTCGGTACCTGTGCTCGTCGCAAGTCATGACCGCGACTTGCTGCAGAGCGCCACCGAAATTGCTGAGCTGCACGACGGCCGGCTGCGAATGTTCTCCGGCAACTTTTCCGCATACAAGGAGACGCTCGCGCAGGAGCAGGAATCAGCGATACGCGGGGTGAGGGACGCAAAAGCGAACCACCGCAAGCAGGTCAAGGAGCGGGAAGCGATGCAGACACGCATCGATCGGGATGCGCGCCGTGGAAAGAAGTTCGCCGCCTCGAAGCGCAAGCCCGGCATGGCGATGGGATTGGACAAGGACAGGTCTGAAAAGACTGCGGCGAGACGGGGGTCGGCCCACGCAGGAGCGGTGGAGGGCGCGCTCGCCGCCTACAACAAAGCCCAGGAAAAAGTCCGCGATGATCAAGCTGTCTTTATCGATTTGCCCGGCACCGAGCTGCCCAATGGTACCCGGGTCTTGGACATTCCCGGACTGACAGTCGTAGGTCCCGAGCGGGTGCGCATTACCGGTCCTAACGGAAGTGGCAAGACTACGCTGCTCAACTCCATCGCGAGTGGGCAGGCAGGCTACGTCATCGACGACGTGGGTTACCTTCGCCAGCGCATTACGCTCAACCCAGAGCTGACGGTGCTGGAGCTGGTGACGCAAACCAACCTCGAGGCAGAGCCGCAGTATATCCGCGACCAACTTGCGCAGCTGCTGTTTCAGAACGACACCGTGCACGCCCCCGTTGGCACGCTGTCTGGCGGGGAGCGATTCCGCGTTGAGCTCGCCCGTATCCTGCTTTCTCACCCAGCCCCGAAGCTATTGCTTCTCGACGAGCCCACCAACAATATCGACATTTCCACAGTGGACTGGCTCGTCTCCGCACTGGACAGCTACGCCGGTGCGATCGTCCTGGTCAGCCATGACGAGGATTTCTGTGCGCGAATAGGTCTCACCCGCGAAGTCACCATTGAGACCTTGCAGTAGGACGAACCCCTAGTGCTGGTGGTAGTCCGCCAGGAAGTTGCCTAGGCGCTCGATGGCGTTTTCCAACTGCGACGCCCACGGCAGGGTGACCACGCGGAAGTGGTCCGGGGTGGGGTAGTTGAAGCCGGTGCCCTGGACCATCAGGATCTTTTCGGATTTGAGCAGGTCCAGCATGAACTTCTCGTCGTCGTGGATGTTGTACATCTCCGCGTCGATCTTGGGGAAGCAGTACAGCGCACCCTTCGGCTCCACCACGGACACACCGGGGATCTCGCGGAGCTTCCGCACTGCGACGTTGCGCTGCTTGTGCAGGCGCCCACCCTCGGCAGTGAGCTCGTAGATGGACTGCCGTCCGCCCAGCGCCACCTGGATGGCGTGCTGTCCGGGCACGTTCGCGCACAACCGGGTGCCCGACAGCAAATCAAGGCCTTCGATGAAGCCCTTGGCGCGGCGGCGCGGCCCCGTGATCACCATCCAGCCGGCGCGGTAGCCGCACACCCGGTAGGCCTTGGACAGGCCGTTGAAGGTGATGCACAGCAGGTCGGGGGCGATCTCTGCCATGGAGATGTGCGAAGCTCCGTCGTAAAGCACGCGGTCGTAAATCTCGTCGGCGAGCACCATGAGCTCGTGCTCGCGGGCGATGTTGGCGATGCCTTCGAGCACCTCGCGCGAGTACACGGCGCCGGTGGGGTTGTTGGGGTTGATCACCACGATCGCCTTGGTGCGGTCGGTGACCTTGGAGCGGATGTCCTCGAGCGAGGGATTCCAGTCGTCCTCCTCGTCGCACATGTAGTGCACGACCTTGCCGCCGGCGAGGGTGGACGCGGCGGTCCACAGCGGGTAGTCGGGGGCGGGGATGAGGATCTCGTCGCCGTCGTTGAGCAGCGCCTGAGTGGTCATGCTGATCAGCTCGGACACGCCGTTGCCCAGGTAGACGTCGTCGATGTCGAAGGGTGGGAAGCCGTCGATCATCTCGTAGCGAGTGACCACCGCGCGGCGCGCCGAGGTGATGCCCTTGGAGGTGGTGTAGCCCTGGGAGGTGGGCAGGTTGGCGATCATGTCGCGCATGATCACGTCCGGCGCCTCAAAGCCGAAGACGGCCGGGTTGCCGGTGTTGAGCTTCAAAATGGTGTGGCCGTCGCGCTCCATCTTCTCCGCGGTGGCGGTCACCGGCCCGCGGATGTCGTAGAAGACGTTCTTCAGTTTGTCCGCTTGGTCGAAATGGCGGTGCTTTTGCAGTGGCTCACTCATGCCACACCACTGTAGGCCTCTTTAGTTCTTGCGGAAGCGGTTTATCGTGTTTTGCGCGACATCGAGCGCATCCGAGGTCAGCTGGTTGAACTGATCCTTGCGCTGCACCCGCATCATGGCCTGCTGGTGCGCCTTGGCGGATTCGATCTCCAGCTGGCGGCGCTTGATCTCCTGGCGGCGCTGCTGCTCCAGCTGCCGCAGGCTGGGGGTGTACCAGGAGTCGGGGCCGACCTTCATCACGTACAGCAGGATGAACAGGGTGGGGATGATCAGCAGGAAAACCGGGTGCAAAGCGGTCAGCCCGAGCGCGCCGACCGTGCCCAGCCAGAAGACACCTGCGCGCATGCGCTTGCCGGAGCGGCGCGCCTGCATGATCTCGCGGCCGCTGTAAAACACATCGCCCGAGTGCACTTCTTGCCTCTCGACGGCACCTCCGGCCGGCTGCGGCGGCAGATCCCCCAAAATCGGATCGAGGTCGGAGTGGACCTGTGCCTCGGCGACTTGCCGGCAGCGGTCGTCGAACTCGCCCATGTTGAGCCGGCCCTCGCCGAGTGCGCGGCCGAGGGTGTCCATGGCGTCCATGCGCTCCTGGTCGCCGATTCTGAAGTTGCCGTATGGGGTGCTCACGCCGGACATACTAACGCCCCGGACGGCTGTCATGCACGCCCGGGGCGCGGGGAGGGGATTGGGGTTAGTCCTGCGGGCGCGGCTGCTTGCCGTCGTTCCAGCGGGAGTCGTCCTCGTGGGTTTCGGCTTCTTCCACGGTGTGCACGCCCTCGCCGAGGGGCTTGGTGTCCATGTCCTGGTTCGGGTTGTCCGCACCGGCTGCAGCAGCCTTGTTAGCTGCGCCGTCCGCCGGAGTGTCGATGCTGGTGTACAGACCTTCGTTTTCTGCAGTCATGCGTCCGATGCTACCCGCGTTTAGTCCCCGCTGAACTGGGATTGGTGCAGGCGCCAGTACGCACCTTGCTTTTCGACGAGCTCCGCATGCGAACCTTGCTCCACAATCCTGCCGTCTTCCATCACCACGATCACGTCCGCGTCCCGGATGGTGGACAGACGGTGCGCGATGACAAAGGAGGTGCGGTTGGACCGCAGCGCGTTCATGGCCTGCTGCACCATGACCTCGGTGCGGGTGTCCACAGACGAGGTCGCCTCGTCCAGGATCAGCAGCGCGGGCTGCGACAGGAACGCGCGCGCGATGGTGATCAGCTGGCGCTCGCCCGCGGAGACGGACCCGCCGTCCTGGTCGACTTCCGTGTCGTAGCCGTCCGGAAGCGAGCGCACGAAGCGGTCCACGTAGGTGGCCTTCGCCGCCTCAATGACCTCCTCGTCGGTGGCATCGAGCCGGCCGTAGCGGATGTTGTCCATGATCGTGCCCTTGAACAGCACAGCGTCCTGGAGCACCATGCCGATCTGGTTGCGCAGGTCCTCGCGGGAATAGTCCCGGATGTCCACCCCGTCGAGGGTGATCGCGCCCGAATCGACGTCGTAGAAGCGCATGATCAGGTTCACCAGCGTGGTCTTGCCGGCGCCGGTGGGGCCGATAATCGCGGCGGTCTGGCCGGGCTTCACCCGCAGGTTCAGGTCCTGGATCAAAGGCTCGTCGGTGTAGGAGAAGGAGACATCGCGGAACTCCACCAGGCCCTCGGCGCGGCCGTTGATGCGGGCTTGGGAGCTGTCTTCGGGTTCCTCTTCAGCGTCGAGAAGCTCGAAGACGCGCTCCGCGGACGCGACGCCGGACTGCAGCATCTGCATCATGCCGGCGATCTCGCCCAGCGGCTGGTTGAACTGGCGGGAGTACTGGATGAATGCGGTGGCGTCGCCGAGCGTGAGCTTGCCGGAGGCGACCTTCACGCCGCCGAGCACCGCGATGGCCACGTACGACAAATACGAGATGAACTGCATGGTCGGGTGCATCGAGTTGGCCAAAAACTGCGCCTTCTGCGCCGCGCCGGCAAGCTCCTCGTTGCGCTCGTCGAAGGTGCGGCGCAGCTCGTCGGTGCGCCCGAAGATGACCGCCACATCGTGGCCGGAGAAGGATTCCTCCACGTGCCCATTCACATCGCCGGTGGCCTTCCACTGGGTGGTGAACTGCTTCTGGCTGCGCGTGCCCACCAGGCCCATGACCAGGCCGGTCAGCGGGATGGCCAGCAGCGCCACTAGTGCCAGCTGCCAGGAGATGGCGAACATCATCACCAGGATGCCCACCACGGTCAGGATTGCGTTGAACAGCGAGGACAGGGACTGCTGCAACGCTTGCTGCACGTTGTCCACGTCGTTGGTGGTGCGCGACATGACGTCGCCGCGCTGGCGGGTGTCAAAGTAGCGCAGCGGCAGGTGGTTGATCTTCGCCTCCACCCGCTCGCGCAGGTTGAACACCGCGCGCATGGTCAGCCGGTTCAAAATCGCGCCTTGGGCCCACATCAGCAACGACGCCGCCACGTACAGCGCCAGCACCAGCGCGATGAGCTGGCCAAGGCGGTCGAAGTCGATGCCGGAGCCGGGGGTGAGCTCCATCGCCGAGGCCATGTCGGCGAACCGGTCCTGGCCCGCCGCGCGCAGGTCTTCGATCGCCTGTTCCTTGGTGGTGCCCGGCGGCATGTGCTTGGACATCGCGCCGGAGAAAATCACGTCCATGGCCCGGCCCATCACGCGCGGGGCGTACACGGCCAGCACCACGGACGCGGCGTTCATGACAAACACCGCCGTCAGCGCCATTTTGTACGGCGCGAGCAGCCCCAGCAGGCGTTTTGCGGACGGCCAGAACTGCTTGGCCTTACGCGGCGCCTTGTTGGAGTACTCGTCGCCTGCCATCTTCTCTTCGTATTCGGCGAGCTGGTCGTCGGTCAGCTCGGACCCGTGCTGGTTGCTCATGCGTCCACCTCCGCCTGGCTCGCCGCGATCTCCCGGTACGTCTCGCTGGTTTGCAGCAGCTCGTCGTGCGTGCCACGCGCGACGATGCGCCCGGCCTCCATCACCAAAATTTGGTCCGCGTGCTTGATCGAGGACACTTTCTGCGCCACCACAATCACCGTGCGGTCCTGCACGATCTCGCGCATCGCCGCATTCAGGTTCGCTTCGGTGGTCGCGTCCAGCGCGCTGAACGAGTCGTCGAAGACGTACACCTTCGGATCCGCCACGAACATCCGCGCGATGCACAGCCGCTGGCGCTGCCCGCCGGAGACGTTGGTGCCGCCCTGGGCAATCGGCATGTCCAGATCCTCCACGAACCCGGCTTGCGCGACGCGCAGCGCCGCCCACAGCTCATCATCCGTGGCATCCGGGTTGCCGATTCGCAGGTTCGACGCCACCGTGCCGGAAAACAGCCACGGTTTCTGCGGCACCATCGCGACGGCCCCCACCAGGTCTTGGCGCGGGATGTGGGTGACCGGATGGCCGTCGATAAGCACGCGCCCCGAAGTCGGCGAGTACAGCCTGGGCAAAAGCCCAGCGAGCGTGGTCTTGCCGCTGCCCGTCGAGCCGATGATCGCCGTCGTGGTCCCCGGCGCCGCCTCAAACGAGATGTGCTCCAGCACCGGCTTCTCCGCGCCCGGGTAGGTGTAGGAGACATCCTCGAAGCGCACGGAGCCCTTGCCTATCGACGCCCCTCCGGTCACCGGCGCCTTCACCTCATGCCCGAGCACCTCTTCGATGCGGTCGGCGCAGACGATGGCGCGCGGCAGCATCATCAGCATGAACACACCCATCATCACCGCCATGAGAATCTGCATCAGGTATTGCATAAACGCGGTGAGCGAGCCGACCTCCACCAGGCCCTCGTCCACGCGGTGGCCGCCGAACCACAGCACTGCGGCCGTGGCCAGGTTCAAAATGAGCATGATCACCGGGAACATGGTCACGAACACCCGGCCGATGTTCAGGCTCAGCCTGGTGATGTCGTGGTTCGCCTCCGTGAAACGCTCGGCCTCGTGGTCCTCTCGGCCGAACGCGCGCACCACGCGGATACCCGCGATCTGCTCGCGCAACAGGCCGTTGATCGCGTCCAGCTTCTTCTGCATGCGCTTGAACAGCGGCATCAGGACCGCGGCGGTGATCCCCACCACGACTGCGAGAATGAGCACCGCGGTGACTACCAGCCACGACATGCCCGCGTCCTGGCGCAGAGCCATGATGATGCCACCGATAGCCATGATAGGTGCCGCGACCATGAAGTTCATGAACAGCAGGAACGTCATCTGCACCTGCTGGACATCGTTCGTGCCGCGCGTGACCAGCGTGGCGGCGCCGAAATGCGCCATCTCCTCGCTGTCGAAATCGGACACCCGGTCGTACACGGCGGCCCTGATGTCCCGGCCGGTGTTCATGGCCACCTGGGAGGCGAACCACACCGCCGCGATCGCCGCCGCGATCTGCACCAGCGCCACCACCAACATCGTGCGGCCGGTGCGCCAGATGTACGGCACGTCCGCCTGGGCGACGCCGTTGTTGATGATGTCCGCGTTCAGGTCCGGCAAGTACAGCGTGGCCAGGGTGGTGACCAGCTGTAACACGATGACCAGCGCGATCTTGCCGCTGTACCGCCTGCCAAAGCGTGCGGTGAGGCGGATGAGATCCATGAGTGCCCCTCTCTTTTTGTCCGGGGCAATCTTAGACCGGGGCGGGGAGAAACAACGGGCCGAAGGGGTGCGCCGGCGCAGTGCGAACTCCGGCTGCGTCTGCTCCGGGCGGCCTAGCCGGGGTAGTGCTCGGGGAGGCCGTCTTTGCCGTAGGAGAGGCGACGGTGCAGCCATTCGAACGGCCCCGGCTTGCCAGACATCTCAAGCGCCCACGCACCAGCCACCGTGGCCAGCCAGACAACCATCGCCCAACCGAGCTTGCCGGCGATCGTCGCATCGCGGGTCGCCCACCAGAACGCGGGCTGGGTTGTCAGGATGAAGAGGATCGTTTGCGCAAGGTAGCCGCTCATGGAACGTTTCCCCAGCGCCACTAGCGGTTGGGCTAGGTGCGGGAGGGAGCCGGAGGCGTTGATACGCGATTGCAACGGCCGGCACGCGAGGGAGATTGCGGCGAGGATGCCGGGGCCGGTGAGCATGCCGACGAGCTCGTTGGTGGCATTGAGCCCTGTAGCCCACCTGGGTTCGAGCGCGCCGATTTCCGCACAGCCCCACGGGATGCCGACGGCCGCGATAACTACGGCTGCAAGAATCGCCCACCCGCGGAGCATCCGGGAGTTGCCGTCGACGTCGCCGAAGATACCGCGGCGGCCCCAGACGAATCCGACCACGACAAGCGGGAAGAAGGCGAGCATCTCGATCACGCCCATCGCCGGGTACACCCAGAAGTTGGCCAGGCCCGCGGCTATGCGGTCGCTGAGGTCGAAGATGCGCGCGGGGCTGCCGTCTATTGGTTCCGCTGTCGACGAAAACGCGGCGAATACGCCAGGTGCCCGAAGCGTCGTGTGCAGGGCGAACGCAGCACCTGCGAGGGCGTAGAGGGCCTTGTCGCTCCACCCGATGAACAAGCACAGGATGAGTGCCGCGATGCCGTAGGCCGTCATGATGTCGTTGGTGAAAAACAGCGTCTTATGCACCAGACCGAACAGAAACAGGAACCCGTAGCGGCGCGCGAGCACCCCGCGCCGGGCGCGCAGCGGGTAGCCGCGCCGTTCGAGGCTGACAAAGATCATGCCCATGCCAACACCGAGGAGGGTGGCAAACATGGGTAGGCCGCGCACATGCACGAAGAGCGTCTCTAGGAAGACGAGCAGCTTCTCCCACGCGGTGCCGTCGCCGTTGTAGCCGCCGAGGCCCGCCGCGTGGTCGACACCCTCCGCCGGGTCCCAGTCGGTGACTATGTTGGCCATCGCGATGCCGACTAAAGCGAAACCGCGGGCGAGGTCGGGGGCCACGAACCGCCGACGGGCGGCGGTGCGCTCACCGGCATGTCTTGTGCTCTCTTTTAGGGTCATTTCACGGCCCTCCGCTGCACGGCAGCGTACGCGGCGGCGGCAAGGACCGCGACCCAGACCGCAAGAGTGACCACGCCGGCCGTGCCGTTCCCGGCCGCGCCGCCCGGCAGGAGCTTTTCCAGGGCCGCGGCCCACGGCTGGTTGATCGCGCCGAGGGCAGTCTCCACAATGAGCGACTCTACGACCCAGACGAAGAAGGACGCGGTGCCCGAACCGAGCAGTACGGCTGTCAGGGCCGCGAGTAGCGGGTACACGATCCACAGCTCGGCCTGGCTGCGCACCATATCTGCGCTGTCGGCGCCTCCCAAAGCGACGCTGTCGACAAACACGTGCGCGCCGCCGAGCCCGATCGCCGACGCGGCAAACGCCGTCAGTATGCAGGCGAGAGCTGCGATTCCGACGCGACATGCGAGCTCCCAACCGCGGTGGTTCGACGCGAGGTAGGCGTAGCCGATCGTACCGCGCGAGTGCGCGCCGCCGGCGGGGAAAGCGCCCGCGGCGAACGCCACAGGGAGCATCAAAGCGGCCGGGATGAGCAGCATTGCAGGGTCTGCGGTGCTTGTACCGTTGGGGCCGACGAGCATCGCGACGGCCATGGGCCCGAGAATGAGGGCGGCCGCGACAAACGCGAGCAGGATGCGCGTCGCGGGGCGGGAAAAGATCTCCCGCAGCGTTGCTTTCAGTGTGTGCATGGAAAATCCTCCTACGTCCTATTTCGTCGACTCCAGGAACACTTCTTCGAGGCTGCGGCGGGATTCCTGGAGGGAGTACACCGTCACGCCCACGCGCTGGGCGGCCTCGCCGACGTCTCGGGCGGTGGCGTCGTCGACGACAACGGAGTCGCCGATGACCTGGCCGCCGACGGCCTCAGCCAGCCGCGCCGGGTCGCTGCACGTCGCCTCAACCCGGTTGGAGCCCAGGAAGTCTTCGAGCGGGCCCTCACCGGCGAGGCGGCCGCGGTTGATGACCACAAGGCGGTCCGCGGTGAGCTGCATCTCGCTCATCAGGTGTGAAGAGACGACTACCGCACGGCCCTCGGCGGCCATCTCGCGGATGCGCCCCCGCATCCAGGCGACGCCCTGCGGGTCGAGACCGTTGACCGGCTCGTCCAGGATGACGTTGGATGGGTCCGCGATCAGCGCGCTGGCCACGCCGAGGCGCTGGCGCATGCCGAGGGAGTAGTTTTTCACTTGCCGTTTTGCTGCTTCCGCGAGCCCGAACGCCTCAAGCGCCTCGTCGGCGCGGGATTCCGGCACGCCGGCGTAATCGGCGACCATCTTCAGGTGGCCGCGCCCAGTCATGTGCGGGGCGATCCATTCCGGGTTGAGCAGTGCCCCGACGGCGCGTGCGGGCTGGTCGAGGGATCGGAAAGTGGAGCCGTCGATAAGCGCCTCGCCCTCGTCTGGGGTTTCTAGCCCGACGATCATGCGCATGGTCGTGGACTTGCCGGAGCCGTTCGGGCCCAAGAAGCCTGTGACGTCGCCGTCCGGCGCGGTGAACGACAGCGCGTTGACGGCGGTGGAGCTTGAATACCGTTTGGTCAGGTTGTGAACTTCGATCATGGTTCCCACAATCGCGCGTGGCGCAGGCGAAATCGTCCGCCCGCGGGTGTAAATCGGCGCGTACACCCTGGGGTGTAGGCGGCTAGTGGCCCAGCAACTCGCCGGTGCCCACCAAGCCCGCGCGGAACGCGAAGAGGACGGCGTGGACGCGGTCGCGGGACTCGGTCTTGAACAGAATGCGGTGCACGTGTGTCTTCACCGTCGCGGGGGAGAGCGTCTCGGCCTCGGCAATCTCCTCGTTTGAGTAGCCCAGCGCCACCAAGCGCAGGACCTCCACCTCGCGCGGGGTAAGGCGCTCGAGCATCGCCTCGTTGCGTGCCGCCTCCTGATGCTCCGGGGCCTGCGCCGCGCCGATGACGTGGCGGGTCACCTTCGGCGCGAGCACCGCGTCGCCGCCGTCGACGGCGCGGATCGCGCTGAGCAGCTCGTCGGGGTCGGCGTCCTTGAGCAGGAAGCCGGAGGCGCCGGCATCGAGCGCGTCGAGCACCAGCTCCTGGTCGTCGAAAGTGGTGAGCATGATGACCCGGGTGTCGGGGTGCTCCGCAAGCAGCGCACGGGTGGCTTCGATGCCACCGACGCTGGGCATACGGATGTCCATGAGCACCACGTCCGCGGCCTCTCGGCCCGGCACCTCATCGCCGTCGCCGGCCTGCCACGCCACCTCCATGTCGCCCTGCGAGCCAACCAGCATGGAAAACCCAGCGCGCACGAGCGGTTGGTCATCCACAAGCGCAACCGTGATCATCGAGGTACCTCCGCCGTCAGCACAAACTTGCCACCGTCGCGCTCGAAGCGTACCCGCCCGCTGACCGCGGCCACCCGCTCCTCGATGCCCACCAGCCCGAAGCCCCCCGTCGAGCTTTTGCTTTTTGATGCCGCGTTTTCCGCCTCCACCACAATCGAGTGGGCACCCACCACAAACCGGATCACGCCGGCGGGGGAGGACGCGTGCCGCAGCATGTTGGTCACTGCCTCCTGGCAAACGCGATAGAGCGTGAACTGCGTGAGCGCGGGCAGGTCGGCGGGCAGGTCGTCGAGGCCCTCGACGGTCAGGTCGGTCCCGCGGCGGCGGGCGTCGTCGAAAAGCGCCTCGAAGTCGTGCCGGCTCGGCGCGGTGCCGGCGGGGCGCTCGGTCTCGTCGCTGCGCAGCACGCTGAGCAGCCCGCGTATCTGGCCGAGCGCCGTGCGCGACTCCCGGCTGATGGTCTCCAGCACCTCCTCCGCTACCTCCGGGTTGGACTTGGCGGCGTAGCGGGCGCCGTCGGCAAGCGCGGTGATGCCCGCGAGCGTGTGCGCGACGATGTCGTGCATCTCCCGGGCGATCTGCGTGCGCTCGCGCACGTGCGCGAACTCCACCTGCTGCTCTAGCTCCGAGATGCGCTCGCGGCGCTGGCGCGCCTGGGTGCCCAGCAGGTAGAAGAAGCCCAGCGCCAGCCAGCACAGCACGGTCGCGCCGACCCCGGCCTCCACCGCCTCGGTGGTGGTCATGCCGCTGGGCCACTCGGCGTCGAAGAACAGGTGGTGGGCGTAGAGGCCGGCGGTGGAGACCCCCAGCACCCACGCCACGAGCCAGGGCCGCTGCCTGCGCGGGGCGGACAGGCCCAGCAGGTAGGAGGCGAACGCCAGCGGCGGGGCCCAGTAGAGGAAGACGCTGAGGCTCTGCAGCGCCAGGGCAAGGGTGGCGCACGCGGCGATGCCGGGGACCCACAGCGCGGCGCAGGAGGCGGTCGCGCCCGCCAGGATGGCGGCCCCGGCCAGCTTTGCCGCCGCGCCGACCGGCGACTGCACTGTCACCCAGTCGACGATGAAGAGCGCGCCGAGCAGGATCGAGGCCACCGCCGCGCCGGTGCGGGCGCGCCCGGTCAGCTGGCCGCTCACGCGTCCGCCCCGTGCTCCGCGAAGAACGTCGTCATGGAGTCGAGCAGGTGCTGGTTCCACACTCCGTGGGCGCTCAGCGCGGAGGCGTGGTCGGCGTGCGGGCGTACCTGCTCGGTGAGCTCGACGCCGCTCGCCGCCGCGGCGGCGTGGAAACCCTCGTAGCTGCCGGGCGGGACGAGGCGGTCGTCCGCGCTGCGCACGATCATCGTCGGCTGCGAGCGGTCCGTGACGTGGTTCGCCGAGGTCACCGCGTCGGCGCGCGCCGGGTATTCGCCCGGGGTGCCGCCCAGGTACTTTTCCACCGTCTCGCGCGCGCCGCGGCCGGCGTACGGGTCGTCGCCGCCCCACACGGCCCAGGCGTCGAGAGCGGGGGAGTCGGCATAGACGGCGCGGGGGACGGCGGCGCGGCCGCCGCAGTCGGAGGTAAGCGTGCCGGCGGCGGCATCGTAGGAGGCGTCGAGAAGCAACTGCCCTCCGGCGGACTCGCCGTAGGTGAAGAACCTCGCCGGGTCCCCACCGTAGTCGGCGGCGTGCGCGCCCACCCACGTAAATGCGCAGCCAACCTCGCCGGCGGCGACGTCCCAGGTGGGCTGCTCACGGCTAGACAACGTGTAATCCATCGACACCACAACGTAGCCGCGGTCAGCCATCTGCCGCATGTTGTAGGCCTGGGAACGCTTATTGAGCTGGTCCCAGCCGCCGCCGTGCGTGTAGAGGAGGACGGGGCGCGGGCCGCCCTCCCGCGGGAGGTAGACGTCCATGTCCAGCTCGTCGGTCCCGAAGAGGTCGAACGGGACGGTCGCGTCGGGCCCCTGGGCGGTCTTGTCCAACCCCGCCCAGCTCAGCGCGGCCCACGCGTCGGCATCGGTGCCAAGCGCGCGGGCGGCGTGCAGCTGGCCGCCGAAAAGCGCCGCGGCGGCCGCGGTGGCCACCACCCCGAGGGCCGCCGGCAGAAGGTTCGCCCGCGAGGCGCGGGCGAGTGCGGCAGACGCCGCCGCCACGCCCAGCGAAATGAGCAGGAGCGGGCCCGCGTACTGCGGGCTGACCAGCGATGCCGCGCCCCAGTACGCGACGTGCGGGGTGAACGGCGCGAGCGCCAGCCAGGCAGCCAGCGCCGCGATCATCGCGAGCGGGGCGGCGAGGATGCGTGCGGGCCACTGCATGCTGTTGTTGCACTTGCTACTACTGCGCGCGGGAGTGGCCCAGCATCTCGTCCCACTCCACGATCTTCTTGCGCTCGCGCGGGAAGGTGGCGTCGGCGGCGCCGAGTGCGCGCTCGGCCTCGTCCAGCTTGTACCAGCCTTCCCAGGTGGCGTAGTCCACACCGCGCTCGCGGAGCAGATCGAAGATATCGTCCGCGCCGGTGTGCGACGGGGCGGCGAGGCGGCCTGCCGCGGCGTCGGCGATGAGCATGTCGGTGGTTTCCTTGGCGTCGGACTTGGTGTTGCCGATCAGGCCAACGGGTCCGCGCTTGATCCAGCCGGTGACGTAGAGCTTGTCCTCGACACCCGCGCCTTCCTCGGCGGTGACCAGGACGTGGCCGCCGTCGTTGGGGATGACGTGGCGCTCGAGGTCGAAGGGCACGCCCTCGACTGGCTCGGAGCGGTAGCCCACGGCGTGGTAGACCTGCTGGACCGGCCAGTCGGTGAACTTGCCGGTGCCGCGGATGCCGCCGTTGCCGTCGAGCTCCTGGCGCTCGGTGCGGATGCCGGTCACGGCACCGGAGTCGTCGGTGAGCACCTCCACCGGCTCCTCGAAGAAGTGGATGTGGATCTTGTGCGGCGCGTCGTCCGGCTCGCGCATGGCGTACTGCTCCAGCACCTGGCAGTTCAGGTCGACGGACTTGTCGGAGCGGCGGACCTGCTCGGACAGCTCGTCGTAGTCGATGTCCTCCGGGTCCACGAGCACCTGAATGGTGTCGGACTCGTCGAGCTCGCGCAGCTCCTTCGGCGTGAACTTCGCCTGGGCGGGGCCGCGGCGGCCGAACATGTGCACCGTCTCCGCCTTGTTGTTCTTCAGGGACTCGTAGACGTTGTCCGGGATTTCGGTGACCGTGAGCTCGTCGCCGGTCTTGGCCAGGATGCGGGAGATATCGAGTGCCACGTTGCCCACGCCGACGACGGCGACTTCCTTGGCCTCGAGGTTCCAGTTGCGCTCGAAGCGCGGGTTGCCGTCGTAGAAGCCGACGAACTCGCCGGCGCCGATGGACTTGTCGCCGCCCGGGATGAGCAGCTCGCGGTCGCGCACCGCGCCGGTGGAGATGACCACGGCGTCGTAGTAGTCGCGCAGGTCGTCGATGGTGATGTCGCGGCCGACGGTGACGTTGGCGATCAGGCGCAGCTTGTCCTTGTCCAGCACGTTGTGCAGGGACTTCACAATGCCCTTGATTCGCGGGTGGTCGGGGGCCACACCGTATCGGATCAGGCCGAAGGGGGCGGGCATCTGCTCAAAGAGGTCGACGTGGACGTCGTGCTCTTCGTTGCGGATTAGCAGGTCGGAGGCGTAAATGCCGGCTGGGCCGGCTCCAACTACGGCGACGCGCAGGCTCATAAGTTCGTTGTCCTTTCGCAAAAGGGTGTGTTGATGTTGGACACTATAGCGTATAGACCGAGTGGTCTTAAACCTGCAAATATTTTCATTCCCAACCCCCGGAAATCCTTTACATTCACGGCATTAACCGGCACTTTCGATAGTCCGGTTGTTTTAGACCGAGTAGTCCGGCACTATTGGCCAGCAATAGCTCCGGGCTGCCCGGATGTGTACAGAGTTGTCTAGTTAGGGAGAGCAGATGAGCGCACCCACGAAGCCCAGGACACGCGCCAAAAAGCCGGAGGGGCAGTGGCTTATCGACGGCTGCACGCCGCTGAACCACGACGAGGAGATCAAGCAGGAGTCCCCGGTCCTGGACGTCAAGCAGCGCGTGATCGACGTCTACTCCAAGGGCGGCTTCGACTCCATAGACCGCGAGGACCTCTACCCGCGCTTTAAGTGGCTCGGCCTATACACCCAGCGCAAGCAGAACCTGGGCGGGGAGTTCACCGGCGAGGACAACAGCGTGCTCGAAGACAAGTACTTCATGATGCGCATCCGCTTCGACGGCGGCATCTGCTCCACGGAGCAGGCCCGCGCCGTCGGCGAGCTCTCCCACGACTACGCGCGCTCCACCGTGGATCTCACGGACCGCCAGAACATTCAGTTCCACTGGGTGCGCATCGAGGACGTCCCCGCGATCTGGGAAAAGCTCGAGGCAAACGGCCTGAACACCTGGGACGCCTGCGGCGACGTGCCGCGCGTGATCCTGGGCTCCCCGGTCGCGGGCATCGCCAAGGACGAGATCATCGACGCAACGCCTGCGATCCGCGAGATCCAGAAAATCGTCACCGACGACGAGTTCCAGAACCTGCCGCGCAAGTTCAAGACCGCCATCTCCGGCAACGCCCGCCAGGACGTCGTCCACGAGATCAACGACCTCGCCTTCATCGGCGTCGAGCACCCCGAGCTCGGCCCCGGCTTCGAGTGCTACGTCGGCGGCGGCCTGTCCACCAACCCGATGCTCGCGCAGTCCGTCGGCGCATTCGTCACCCTCGAGCAGGTGCCGGACGTGTGGGCGAACGTGGTGCGCATCTTCCGCGACTACGGCTACCGCCGCCTTCGCAACCGCGCGCGCCTGAAGTTCCTGGTCAAGGAGTGGGGCGTGGAGAAGTTCCGCCAGATCCTCGAAGACGACTACCTGGGCTACAAGCTTGCCGACGGACCAAAGGCCCCCAACAACCTGGTCGACCGCGACCACATCGGCGTCCACGAGCAGAAGGACGGCAACGTCTACATCGGTGTGAAGCCCACGCTGGGGCACATGTCCGGTGAGCAGCTCATCGCCCTAGCCGACCTGGCGGAGCGCTACGGCGTGACCGACCTGCGCTTCACTCCGTTCAAGGAGGTGCTGCTGCTCGGGGTCGCACCGGAGGACGTCGAGAAGCTGCAGGCTGATTTGGAGGAGATGGGCCTGTACTCCAACCCCTCCGAGTTCCGCCGCGGCCTGCTTAGCTGCACTGGCCTGGAGTACTGCAAGCTCGCGCACGTGACCACCAAGTCCCGCGCGATCGAGCTGGCGGATGAGCTGGAGGAGCGCTTCGGCGACCTGGATTCCCCGATCACGATTTCGCTGAACGGCTGCCCGAACGCGTGCGCGCGCCACCAAGTCTCCGACATCGGCCTGAAAGGCCAGATGGTGGCGAACGACAACGGCGAAAAGGTCGAGGGCTTCCAGGTGCACCTGGGCGGCACCATCGGCGAAGGCGCGAATTTCGGCCGCAAGCTGCGCGGCCACAAGGTGCTGTCCACCGAACTGACGGATTACGTCACGCGCGTGGTGCAGCATTACGTGGACAAGCGCGAGGACGGCGAAACATTCCGTCAGTGGGTCGCCCGCGCGGACGAGGACGACCTGCGATGAGCTTTCGCCGGGCCCCGAATCCGAACCGCAATTTCCCCTCGTTTTGCCCCTATTGTGGCGGCGAGGACCTCTGGCCGAACGAGGAGACGGACTTTGCCTGGAAATGCGGGGAATGCCTGCGCATTTTCGAGGTGAAATACCACGGCCAGGACGATCCGGACACCCCGCACGCGCCCGCGCCGTCGACGGAGGAGGCGCTGCAGGCCTCCCTGGCGCGGCACGGGCATACCGCAGTAGTGAAGGAAGAGAAGCGATGACCAACCTGCTCAACCAGCCGGGAGGAAACTTCCGCGACCCCGAGATCAGCCCGGAGGGTCCGAGGGAGACGGCGGCGTTGCCGGAGGACGTCGCCAAGCAAAACGCCCAGTTAGTCGAGGAGTGGGCACCCAAGCTTTACGACGCATCCGCCGCCGACATCTTGAGCTGGGCCCACGAGCACGCCCCTGGCAAGCTCGTGGTGACCCTGTCCATGGAAAACACCGTGCTGGCGGAGCTGGCCGAGCGCCACCTGCCCGACGCCGACTTCCTGTTCCTGGACACCGAGTACCACTTCCCGGAGACGTTGGAGGTGGCCGACGCCGTGGAGGCGCGCTACCCGACGCACACGCTGGTGCGCGCGAAAGCCCAGCTCACCCGCCCGGAGCAGGACGAGGTGTACGGCCCGAACCTGTACCTGCGCAACCCCGGCGCGTGCTGCCGGATGCGCAAGGTGGAGCCGCTGGCGGTGCACATGAGCCTGTACGCCGGCTGGATCACTGGCCTGCGCCGCGCCGACGGCCCCACCCGCGCTGAGGCGCCCGCGCTGAGCCTGGATGGAACCGGCCGGCTGAAGATCTCCCCGCTGGTGACCTGGTCGCTGGAGGACACTGAAGGCTTCGAGGAGGACAACGACCTGATCATCCACCCGCTGACCCGCCAGGGCTACCCCTCCATCGGCTGCGCCACCTGCACCATGCCGGTGGCCGAGGGGGAGGACCCGCGCGCCGGACGCTGGGCGTTCGCATCCAAGACCGAGTGCGGCCTGCACGAATAAAAGGAGTTTTAGAGAAGATGACGCAAGCAACGACAACTGAGCTGTCGCCGCACTTGAAGGACTTGGAAAACGAGTCCATCCACATCATCCGCGAGGTGGCCGGGCAGTTCGACAAGGTCGGCCTGCTGTTTTCCGGCGGCAAGGACTCGTGCGTGGTGCTCGAGCTGGCGCGCCGGGCCTTCGCGCCGGCGGCCATGCCGATTGAGCTGCTGCACGTGGACACCGGACACAACTTCCCGGAAGTGATCCAGTTCCGGGACGAGCTCGTGGAGAAGCATGGCCTGCGCCTGCGCGTGGCCGAGGTGCAGGACTGGATTGACCGCGGCGATCTGCAGGAACGTCCCGACGGCACCCGCAACCCGCTGCAGACCGTGCCGCTGGTGGAGACCATCGCAGAGGTCGGCTACAACGCAGTGCTCGGCGGCGCGCGCCGCGACGAGGAGCGCGCCCGCGCCAAGGAGCGCGTGTTCTCCGTGCGCGACTCCTTCGGCGGCTGGGACCCGCGCCGCCAGCGCCCCGAGCTGTGGGACCTGTACAACGGCGCGACGCTGCCGGGCGAAAACGTGCGCGTGTTCCCCATCTCCAACTGGACCGAGGCGGACGTGTGGGAGTACATCGGCGCGCGCGGGATCGCCCTGCCGTCGATCTACTTCGCGCACGACCGCGAGGTGTTCGGCCGCGACGGCATGTGGCTGACCCCGGGCGAGTGGGGCGGCCCGCGCGACGGCGAGCAGCTTGAGACCCGCCGCGTGCGCTACCGCACCGTGGGCGACATGTCCTGCACGGGCGCGGTTGATTCGGACGCGTCCACGATCGACGAGGTGCTCGTCGAGATCGCCAACTCCACCCTCACCGAGCGCGGCGCGACGCGCGCCGACGACCGCCTGAGCGAATCCGCCATGGAAGACCGCAAGAAGGAAGGCTACTTCTGATGACTACGACTACCGCTCCAGCCGCCTCCGCCGCAGCCGCTTTGGCGGACCGCGAAACGCTGCGCCTGTGCACCGCCGGCTCCGTCGACGACGGCAAGTCCACCTTCGTCGGCCGCCTCCTGCACGACACGAAGTCTGTCCTCGCCGACCAGCTCGCCTCCGTGAAGCGCACCAGCGCAGATAGGGGCTTTGAGGGGCTCGATCTTTCCTTGCTTGTCGACGGGCTTCGCGCCGAACGCGAACAGGGCATCACCATCGACGTGGCCTACCGCTACTTCGCTACCGACAAGCGCACCTTCATCCTCGCCGACACCCCGGGCCACGTGCAGTACACGCGCAACACCGTGACCGGCATGTCCACCTCCCAGGTGGTCGTGCTGCTGGTGGACGCCCGCAACGGCGTGGTAGAGCAGACCATCCGCCACCTTACCGTGGCCAAGCTTCTGGGCGTGCGCACCGTGATCCTGGCGGTGAACAAGATCGACCTGGTCGGCTACTCCGAGGAGACCTTCAACGAGATCAAGGCGGCGTTCGACGCCAAGGCCGCCGAGCTGGGCATCGAGGACCCGCACGTGGTGCCGATCTCCGCGCTCAAGGGCGACAACGTCGCGGAGCGCAGCGCCGAGACCTCCTGGTACACCGGCCCGACCGTGCTGGAGCTGCTGGAGACCATCCCGGTCAACCACGGCCGCGCCGACGACCTGGACTTCCGCTTCAACATCCAGTACGTGCTTCGCGAGCACGCCACCGACTACCGCGCCTACGCCGGCCGCGTCAACGCCGGCTCCGTCTCCGTCGGCGACGAGATCCTCGCCCCGCACGGCCGGAAAACCACCGTGGCCGGCATCGACACCTCCGACGGCCCGGTGGAGACCGCCCACGCCGGCGACTCCGTCGCGCTGCGCTTGGCGGACGAGATCGACCTGACCCGCGGCGACCTTTTGGCCTCGGGCACCCGGCCGGAGGACGTGCGGGAGTTCGCCGCCACCGTCGTGGGGCTTACCGAGAAGGAGCTGCGCGCCGGGCAGGCCGTGAAGCTGCGCATCGGCACCGCGTTCGTGCGCGCCCGCGTGGCCAGCGTGGACCGCGTCCTCGACATCGACGGCGCCGCCGGCGACAACACCTCGCCCGAGTCCGTCGCCCTCAACGAGATCGCGCACGTGACCATCCAGACCGCCGACGAGCTGCCGGTCGAGCCCTACGCCGCCCGCGGCGCGGTGGGCAACTTCCTGCTCGTGGACCAGTCTTCCGGCAACACGCTGGCCGCGGGTCTCGTCGGAAAGCGCCTGCACTAGGAGCACCCGCCATGACCGCGCTGATCACCCTCTCACACGGCTCGCGCCACCCGCGCGCCAAGGAGGGCATCCGCGCGCTGACCAAAGCGGCGGCCGGCAAGCTCGGCGTGGAGTGGGCGGACGCGCACCTCGAGTTCGACCGCCCCACCCTCGCCAAGGCGGCCGCCGCGCTGTCTTCACCGCGCGCCATCGTCGTGCCCCTGCTGTTCACCCGCGCGTTCCACGCGAAGGTGGACGTGCCGGCCCACCTCGCCGAGGCGCGGGCCCACTGCGACCTCACCCTTGCCGAGCCGCTCGGCACCGGCCCCGACATCGCCGAGGTCCTGCACAAGCGTTTGCTTATCGACGCCCCTTCGGCGCCCCACGCCACCCTCTTCCCCGTCGGCACATCAGATACCGAACAGGCGGCGAACTACACCCGCCTGGCATCTGACCTGGCACGTGTGGCCGGGGTCGAGGTGTCGGTGGTGCAGGCGACTGGGGGCGACCGGAGGTTCGTCGATAGGCAATCGCACGTGCTGCCGCTGTTTGTCACCCACGGAACTTTGCTGAACCGGATCCCGGAGCACCTGTCAGCCTCCGGGCCTTTAACTACTGACCTCGCGGACGTTGTCGCCAGCCGATACCGCTCCGCCGCCGAAAAGGACGCCTGAAATGTACAAGATTGAGACGCTGCTGCTCATCGCCGTGGCCGGCCTGGCCGCCCAACTTGTCGACGGCGGCCTCGGCATGGGCTTCGGCGCCACCTCATCCACCATGCTCATCGCGCTGGCGGGACTCACCCCGGCAGCCGCCTCCGCCGTCGTGCACACCGCCGAGCTTGGCACCACGCTGGCCTCCGGCGTGGCGCACACCCGCTTCGGCAACGTGGACTGGCGCACCGCGTTCGCCATCGGCATCCCCGGCGCCATCGGCGCCTTCCTCGGCGCGACCGTGCTGGTGCGGCTGTCCACCGAAGCCGCGCGGCCGGTGATGTCGCTGATCCTGGCGCTGATCGGGCTGAACCTGATGCTGCGCTTCGCCCGTGGGCTGACGCAGCGCAAGATGGCTGAAAAACCGCACTCGCGCGGGTTCCTGGCCGGGCTGGGCCTGTTCGGCGGCTTCGTGGACGCCACCGGGGGCGGTGGCTGGGGGCCCGTGACCACCTCGACGCTGCTGTCCGCCGGGCGCTCCGAGCCGCGCCGCATCGTCGGCACCGTCAACACCGCAGAGTTCCTGGTTACCCTGGCGGCCACCCTCGGGTTTGCGGTGGGCATGTGGAACGACCTGATGGCTAACCTCGCCGGGGTGCTCGCGCTGCTGCTGGGCGGAGTGGTCGCAGCGCCGATCGGCGCGTGGGTGGTCACCCGCATGAACCCCATCGCCCTCGGTGGGGTGGTGGGCACCTTGATCGTGTTTTTGAACCTGCCGGTGGTGCTGAAGTTCCTCGGCGTGGACTCCGGACTGTGGGCTGTGCGCGTTGCCGTCCTGATCGTGGGCGCGGCGTTGTCCGTGCGCGGCGTGCTCAAGGCCCGGGAGAACTCGCGGGCGGCCGGGGAGCGCGAGGGCGCGACAGTGGTCGACCCCGAGCCCGCGCGCCTACGATAAGCAACCATGTCTGACTTGCTAATCGTCGCAGCCATGAAAGAAGAGGCCGCGGACATCATGTCCGGCGGCGACCACGAGGTGCTCATCACTGGCATCGGCACCCTGCCCGCAGCGATCGCCTTGACCCGCCGCCTATCCTCCGGGCCGCTGCCGTCGCGCGTGATCAACGTCGGCACCGCAGGCGCACTGGTGGACTTGGAGCCGGGCGTTTACGAAGTTTCCGACGCCGTCAAGCACGACTTCAAAGTCGGTGGCACCTCCGAGATCACCGACTTTGTCTACCCGCGCTGGTTCTCCTTCGACCCGCTGACCGAGCTACCCAAGGCCAAGCTCGCCACCGGCGACGCGTTTGTGAACCGGTCCGACCTGCGCGACGAGCTCGCCCGCGAGTGCCAGCTCGTGGACATGGAAGGCTACGCCCTGGCAGCGGTGTGCTCCACGTTCGGTGTGCCGCTGACCCTGCTCAAGCAGGTCTCCGACTCGGCCGACGAGTCCGCCTCCGAGGTCTGGGAGGCAGCCCTGGAGCGCGCCCGCGTCGAGCTGGAGCAGGCGCTGCGCGACCACCTGCGGTAATCCAATCACTTCGACGGACTCGCCTATTCTTCGATCGCTGGCGCCGGCTTCCAATGGGCCTTTCCAGACTCGACTCCGTTGAGAATGCGGATCGTCTAGTAGTGTCATGTCTTGACACTTTTTGGACATGGAGTCTGGTGAGTTTTTGGACGCGGAGTCTGGTCACTTATTGGACATCATGTCTGATGACTTGTTGGACACTGCGGTGGAATAGCCGGATGG
>NZ_JAKRMZ010000030.1:0-31990 GCF_022345915.1 Corynebacterium sp. ACRQP
GGCGGGGCGAATGCTTTACGACGTCAGCTCCGCCCCGCCAGCCGGACCTAGAGCCCTTCGACGACCTCGTCGCGCGCGGCGACCAGGTTGCGCAGGGAGGGTTCGACCTCCTTGTAGCCGCGGGTCTTCAGGCCGCAGTCCGGGTTGACCCAGAGGCGCTCGGTGGGCACGTGGTTCAGAGCGGCGCGCAGCAGGCCGGCGATCTCCTCGGCCGAAGGCACGCGCGGGGAGTGGATGTCCCACACGCCGGGGCCGATCTCGGAGTGGAAGGTCTCGTCGATGTCCTCGAGCAGCTCCATCTTGGAACGGGCTGCCTCGATGGAGGTGACGTCAGCGTCGAGGCCTGCGACGGCGTCGATGATCTGGCCGAACTCGGAGTAGCACAGGTGCGTGTGGATCTGCGTCGAAGGCTTCGCGTTCAACGACACCAGGCGGAACGCGCGCTGGGCCCACTCGAGGTAGGCGGCGCGGTCGTCGGCGCGCAGCGGGAGCAGCTCGCGCAGGGCTGGCTCGTCGATCTGGATGACCTTGATGCCGGCCTTCTCCAGGTCCGCGACCTCGTCGGCGAGCGCGACGCCGATCTGGTCGGCGGAGACCGAAAGCGGCACGTCGTCGCGCTTAAACGACCAGGCCAGGATGGTCACCGGGCCGGTGAGCATGCCCTTGACCGGCTTGTCGGAAAGCGACTGGGCGTAGGCCGACCACTCCACAGACATGGCCTCCGGGCGGGAGACGTCGCCGACCACGATCGGCGGACGGGTGCAGCGGGAGCCGTACGACTGGACCCAGCCGTTTTCGGTGACCACGAAGCCGTCGAGAAGCTCGGCGAAGTACTGCACCATGTCGTTGCGCTCCGCCTCGCCGTGGACGAGGACGTCCAGGCCAATCTCCTCCTGCAGCTCGATGACCTGCTTGATCTCGGCCTTCAGCGCCTCGTTGTACTCGGCGTCGGAGAGGGTGCCCTCGCGGTGGTCCGCGCGCGCCTTGCGGATCTCGCTGGTCTGCGGGAAGGAGCCGATCGTGGTGATCGGGAGCGTCGGCAGGCCGAGCTCTTCACGCTGGACCTTGTTGCGCTCTTCGAACGCGGGCTCGCGCTTGACGACGCCCTCCGGCAGGGCCGCGACGCGGTCAACGACGGCGGAGTTGTGGATGGTGGTGGACTCTGCGCGGGTGCGCACGGCGCGGTCGGACTGGGCGAACGCCTCGACGGCCTCGTCCGAGCCGACGACAAGCGCCTGGATCTCGGCGAGCTTCTCGTCGGCGAACGCCAGCCACGGGGCGACCTCGACCGGGATGTTGCGCTCGGCCTTCAGGGTGTGCGGCACGTGCTGCAGGGAGGTGGAGGTGGACACGGACACGGCGTCGGCGCCGCGGCCGAGGGAGTTGAGCACGTCGGTGCGCTCGCGCAGGTTGGCGGTCCAGACGTTGCGGCCGTCGATGAGTCCTGCCACCAGGTGGGTGGAGTCCGGCACGGTGGCGCGCACGCGCTCCGGGTAGCCGGCGTCGGCCTCCAGCGTCCACGGGGACAGGTCCACGTGCAGCGCCTCCACGCCCAGCTCGCCCAGGACCGGCAGGGCCTCGCGGGCGGAGCCGTACGGGGTGGTCAGGTACACGTTCGGGCGGGTCTCGCGGCCCAGCAGCGCAGACCAAGCGGAACGCAGGTGCTGCGCGATCTCCGCGTCCGAGGTGGACAGGTCGGCCACCACGGCGGGCTCGGCGATCTGGACCCACTCCACGCCGGCGTCCTTCAGCGCGGCGAAGACCTCGGCGTACGCCTCCACCAGCGACGGCAGCAGCGACCACTCGGCCGGCTTGGACAGCGCGATCAGCGTGACCGGGCCGACCAGGAACGGGCGGACCTTGTGGCCGGCCTCTTTGGCCTCCTCCACGATGCGCAGGATGCGCTCCGGCACAGCCTTGATCTCCTGGCCTGCCTCGATCTCCGGCACGAGGTAGTGGTAGTTGGTGTCGAACCACTTGGTCATCTCCAGCGGCACGCGGGTGTCGTTGCCGCGGGCGAGCGCGAACTCCTCGTCCAGGTCAACGCCGCCCGGCACGAGGCCCACGGTCAGGGCGGTGTCGAGCACCTGGTCGTAGAGCGCGACGTCCGCCGGGATGGCGTAATCCTCGGTCAGGCCGAGGTCGCGCAGGTGGTTGTAGTTGTTCACGCGCAGGGCGCGTGCGGTGGAGCGGAACGTCTCAACGTCGATGCGGCCCGCCCAGTAGCTCTCCAGCGCGCGCTTGAGCTCGCGGTTCGCGCCGATGCGGGGGTAGCCCTCGATGGTGGCCTTGGGGAAGGTGGTCATTGTTGTCCTTTATCTATTCCGATGCGGTCCAGAAAGTCCCGCGTGACGTCCAGGTTGTTGTGCGTGTACACGTGGAGCCCGCCCGCGCCGGCATCCAGGATCTCGCGCGCCAGGTTGGCGGTGAGCTGCATGCCGGCCTCGTACTCGTCGTCTGCCTCGAGCAATTGCTTCTCGACGCCTGCCGGCACCTCCAGCCCCGACAACTCCCCCATGCGTCGGACCCTTTTGAGCGAGGTCATGGGCATGATGCCGGGGATGAGCGGGATGCGCACACCCGCCAGCCGCGCCACCTCGACGAACTCCAGGAAGTCCTGGGCCTCGAAGAACAGCTGGGTGATGGCGAAATCCGCGCCCAGGCGCTGCTTGGCTAGCAGCACGTCCAGGTCGTGGTCGAAGTTGCGCGACTCCGCGTGGCCCTTGGGGTAGCAGGCCACGGAAAGCGCGAGCTTGCCGGCGGCGAGGCGGAACGCCTCTTCCTCCTGCACGTCCTGGATCAGGTTGAGCAGATCCGTGGCGTACTGGAGGTGGTCCGCTGGCAGGCCGTCTTCCGGCAGGTCCCCGCGCAGGGCGAGGAACCCGCGGACGCCGGCGTCGATAAGCACCCGCACCCACTCCGCCATCTCATCGCGCGTGCCCGCAGTGCAGGCGAGATGCGCGATGGGACGCAGGTCGGTGGTCTCCGCGATGCGGGAGATCACAGCGGCGGTGCCCTCCAGCCACTCGCTGCGGCGCGAGCTGGTCACGGAGACGTAGTCCGGCTTGTACTCGGCCAGGCCCGCGATGAGCTGCTCGATCTTCTCCGCGTCGTCCGTGGGGCGCGGCGGGATGATCTCGAAGCTTAAGGCGGTGCGCTGGCGTTTCGGGCGGGGGCGGCGGATCAGCGGCGCGCCCTCGCGGTCCAGCGGTGCCGAGGCGGAAAGCCTGGTCGAAGGAGAGGCTTCGAACATGGCAGGACCTTTCTCGGCTGGATTGATGTGTTTCGTTGCACCGTGGTTAAACGGTGCCTTGAAACTTATTGACGCCACGTAACCGCCACAATGCGTTGCCGGTTTTGCGCAATGTTTGCGCTGGGCACGCGGTTTTTCTGCGTGAATGTTAATCGCGCAAAATGGACCAAGCTGTTCACTTTTGCGTAACGCTTGGTACGCGTGTGGGTGGCGCGGCGGCGGAAAACGGCGAGCCCCGCGGATTTCGCTACCCTGGGCCGCGTAACCACCCGAAACTTTCAAACGCAACACAAGGAGACACCCATGAACCTCAAGAACATCGGCTTCGCCGCCGCTTTTGCCAACCAGGCGTGGAAGTACCTGCGCGACCAGAACGACAAGCGCGAGCGCGACATCTACCAGTCCCTGCTGGACAACCTGAAGGACGGCAAGCTGGACGATATCCACGACAAGTTCGACATCGACGAGCTGGAGGAGCTGTACGGCGCCGCCCGCGCACAGGCCGGGGAGATCACCCGCGACGCGCACGACCGTCTGGACCGCCGTCGCAAGCAGTTCGCGGACGCCGCCCCAAGCCGCAAGGAGCGCCAGGAGTTCCTGGAGAAGCACGCGAAGAACGCGAAGAAAAAGAAGAAGGGCGGGTTTGGCAAGGTCGTCGGCGCGACGCTGGGCACAGCGGCGCTCGCGGGTGGCGCGTGGGCTGCCTGGGAGTTCTTCCTCAAGGACAAGCTCGCGAGCGAGGATGAGCCGGAGAAGACGTACCGCCCGGCGCCGACGCGCACGGAGACGGATACGCGCGGCTCCTCCACCATCGTGTACTCGACGCGTACGGAGGACGACCGGGATCGCACCCGTCGTGAGGAGGGCGTCGAGGGCGGCGTGTTCCCGAATGAGCCGGGCGAGGAGCAGCTGCTTACCGACGCCACCGGCTCCCAGGACCTCGGCGGGGAGGGCCTGACCACCCTGGACACCCTGGCGGACGACCAGCGCAAGGCCACCAACCCCCAGCACTCTGCGGAGGACAAGAACGCAGGTCGCCACGAGCTGCGCGAGGATTAAATCACGCCGTGGTGCGCCAGCCCGCCATGAGGTGGCGCACCAGGCGGTCGCGCACGTCCGGGAGAATGTCGGCGAGCGGGGCGGCGAGCGGCCGCGTCGCCACGACGAGCTCGGTTGCCAGCTGCATGGGCGACTCGCCCGGGGCGACGATGCCGTGGGGGGCGGCGGCGTCGATAAGCAATTGCACTTTGCTCATAAACGCGTCGCGGCGCTCCCCTAGCCCGCCGTCGGAGCTGTCGGCGGCCAGCGCCGCGGCGAGGATGCCCACGCCCGATTCGACGAGGGCCCACACGAAGGATTCGAAGTGCTCGACGGGGTTGTCCTCGAAGCCGTCGAGGGCGTCGTCGAGGAGTGTTTCGATGCGTTCGAGGAAGACGATCGCGCATGCGTCGTAGAGCGCGGCGCGGGTGGGAAAGTGACGGTAGAGGGTAGCGATGCCCACGCCGGCGTCCGCCGCGATGCCTTCGAGGGTGATCTCGGAGTTCGGGCGGGTACCGATCTGGGCCAGCGCAGCGGTGACAATCTGGTCGCGTTTCGCGCGGGCGTCTGCGCGCATTATTGACCAGCCCCCTTTTTGGGTTTGACAGTGACTATTTTTGGGAGCACCATATCACGAGTTAAATGATAGTCCACCCTACGGTTAAGGGACCGCATGACCCCCATTCTCAGCACGCAAGACCTCGTGCTCCGCAAGGGCGACACCCCGGAAAACTTCGACATCGGTCGGGGGTTGACCCTGCTGAACACGCGGCGAGAGTCCGATTCGACCCTGCTCAGCCTCGCGCTGGCAGGGCGCTACAACCCGCACTCCGGCACGATCCTCCTCGACGGGGAGGGGACCAAGACGCGCCAGCGCTTCAAGCAGGTCGCGCTCGCAGGCGTGACCGAGATTGACAAGCTGGACCGCCTCGTGCGCATCCGCGACGTGGTGCGGGAGCAGATCGCGTGGTCGCAGAGCTTCTTCGCTATCACCCCGCACAAGGCCGAAGCGATCAAGTCCCACGACAGCGTGGAAAAGTGGCTGGAGCCGCTGCAGCTGGAAGACCTCGACATGATGGCGCACGTCGGCGACATCGGCCCGACGGACCGGTTCCGCCTGCGCGTGCTGCTGGCGCTGATCTCGCGCCCGAACGCGAAGCTGCTGATCGTGGACGATGTGGACCAGGTGCGCAAGATGGACATCCGCCGCAAGCTGCTGGATGATCTGCGCGGTGTCGCGGTACACCTGCCCGTCATGGTGAACACAGTGAATGAGGAGGGGCTATGAGCGGCCTGCACATTGGATCCGACTTTCGCAAGTTCGCGCACGGCACGCTTCCGCCGCTTGCCATCACGGCGATTTGCCTGCTGCCGCTGCTGTTCGGCGGCCTGTTCCCCTGGGCGTACTGGGACCCACTGGGCAACCTGTACAAGCTGCCCGTCGCGTTGGTGAACTCGGACGAGGGCGAGAACGGCCAGCAGGTTGTGGACGAGCTGCTGGAGCAGCACCCCTTGGACTTCCAGGTGGTCAGCGCCGAGGAAGCCAAGGAGGGCATCGCCAGCGGCAAGTACTACCTGGGCTTGGAGATCCCCACGGACTTCTCCAAGGCTGTGACCAGCGTGAAGGAGGACGACCCGCACTCAGCGAAGATCAACATCACGCTGAACGAGACCAACGGCTTCATCCCCACCATGCTGGGCGAGAAGGCCGCGGAGGCGATCGGTTCCGCCGTGTCCAATTCCGTGGGCGGCAAGGTGGTTGAGCAGCTGTTTGTGGGCATCAACACGCTCTCGGACGGCGTGCATAAGGCTGCCGACGGCGCCGAGCAGTTGAACGAGGGCGCGAACTCGGCCCACGACGGCTCGGAGAAGCTCAACGAGGGCGGCACGAAGCTCAACGACGGCATCCAGCAGCTCAACGACAAGGTGCAGCAGATGCCGGACGCGGTGAACAAGCTCGACGGCGGCGTGGCGCGCCTGCAGGACGGCGCGATCCAGCTCAACGACGGCATCACCACCGCCTCGGGCGGCGCCGATAGGCTCTCCAACGGCCTGAATCAGCTGCAGGCGGGTACGCAGCAGCTTGGCGACGGCGCCACGCAGATCGCCGGCGGCGTGGACAAGATCGCCGGCTTCGCGGGCAAGATCAACGAACTGCAGGCCGCGTTGGACGACATCAACGCGAACCTGAACAACGTGATCGCGGACCTGGACCGCTCCCCCATCCCGGGCAGCAAGGAGCTGGCGGACCAGGCGCGCGGCGTGCAGCTGCAGATCAACGCCGGCCCGCTCCAGGCGGTTACCGAGAACAACCTGGTGGGTCAGCTGATGCAGCTGCAGGCCGGCGCGCACGAGCTGGCGAACCAGCTGTCGGACCCGAACGCGAAGTACCGCGGCGGCGTGGACACCGCCGTCGAGGGCGCGAAGACGCTGGCCGACGGCCTGAAGCGCCTGCAGGAGGGCTCCGGCACCCTGGTCGCCGGCGTGACCACGCTGAAGGACGGCACGGGCAAGCTGGTCGTGGCGGCGAACACCGCCACGGACGCCACCTCGCGCCTGGCCGCCGGCTCGAACCAGCTGGTGGTGGGCCTGGGCGACCTCAACGACGGCCTGGTCAAGCTTTCCGACGGCACCGGCGAGCTCTCCATGAGCCTGTCCGACGGCGCCAAGCAGGCCCCGAGCTGGGAGGGCGAGCGCCTGGACAAGGCCATTGACGCAGCCTCGGACCCGGTGCACACCGAGAACGTCGGCGACGGCGTGACCTTCTTCGGCAAGGGCTTAAGCCCGTTCTTCCTGTCGCTGTCGCTGTGGTTCGGCGTGCTGATTATGTACATGATCATGCCGCCGTTTAGCCGCCGCGCGATCGATTCGGGCACTAACCCGCTGCGTGTGCTGCTGTACACGATGATCCCGTCGTTCATCATCGGCTTTGCCCAGTCCGTCGCCCTGTGGGTGATGCAGACGTTCATCCTGGACGTCGAGCCGGTGCACCCGCTGGCTCTGTTCGGGGTGCTAGTGCTGGTGTCTTGGGTGTTCGTCACCGCGATCATGGCGCTGAACACCGCGCTCGGCCCCGCGCCCGGGCGTCTGGCCACGATGGCGCTGATGTCGCTGCAGCTGGTGGCGTCGAACGGCTTGTACCCGCCGGAGGTGCAGCCCGAGTTCATCCAGTGGGTGCACAGCTGGGACCCGATGCGCTACTCGGTGGATTTGGTGCGTTACGCGCTGTTTGGCACCCCGTCGTACGACCCGCGCATGTGGACCGCCGTGACCGTGCTGCTGTTCGTCGGCGCGATGTCTGTGGCCATCTCGTGCGCGGCACTGTACGTCCGCCGCATCTGGCGGATGAAGGATCTCCACCCCGAGCTGACGGTTTAGCCCTACCATGGGCGGGGCACAACATTTCCCCGATAGATCGAAGGACCCCGCCCATGTTTTTCAAGAAATCCAACAAGGACAAGATCAACCTGCGTCTGCCGTCTGCGGCGCTGCGCATCCCCACCGGCGCCCTGATCCTGAACTCCGGCCTGGGCAAGTTCCAGGTGGACAAGGAAGGCGCCGAGGGCCTGCGCGACATGGCCACCGACGGCATCCCGCAGCTCGGCCAGGTCGACGCCGAGACGTTCGCCACCGGCCTCGCCTCCGCCGAAACCGCCCTGGGTGCGGCGCTTCTGTGCCCGCTGATCCCGAACCGCCTCGCCGGCCTGGGCTTGACCGCGTTCGGCGCTGGCCTGCTCACCATGTACTTCGGCGGCGACCAGTACACCGAGGACGACGGCATCCGCCCGTCCAGCGCAGGCCTTGCCATTGCGAAGGACTCCTGGCTCGTGGGCATCGGCCTCGCGCTGGCTGCCCTGCCGCGTAAGTAGCCGTGAAGCGCGCCCTCGCCCTCACGCTCGCCGCCGCGCTGATCCCGGCGGCGGTGGCCGCGCCGAAGGCGGAGGCGGTGAGGCTGCGCTGCCACCCCGTGCACGTCATCCAGGCGGCTGGCACGGGGTTTTCGCATTCCTGGGATCCGTCCGCGCGCGAGACGCTTTTCGACGACGCGTCCTCCCCCGCCGACGACCTCCAGCGCCGCTTCGGCGCCCGCACCGTGTCCACCTACACCGTGAAGTATCCGGCCTCGCTGGGCAGGTTCAGCGCGCTGGGCAGCGCCGGCAACGGCCTGGAGGGCACGGAGGCCGCCACCTACGGCGAGTCCGTGCGCTACGGCCGCGACGTCGCCACCCTGGAGATGGAGACGGTGGCCCGGCACTGCCCCGGCACCCGCTTCATCCTCATCGGCTACTCCCAAGGCGCGCACCTGATCGGCGACGCCGCCGCGGAGGCCACTGCCGGGCGCGTGCGCGGGGTGGGCGCTGACGACATCGCCGCGGTGCTGCTGTTCGCCGACCCCGCCCGCGCCCCCGTGCGCGAGCCCGCCGAACCCGCGCGCACGTCGCGCCTCTACGCGGCCGCACCGAAGGGCGTGCTCGGCGCGAACTTTGAGACGGTGCAGACCGGCGGCACCGCCCTGGACCCCACCCGCGTCGGCCTGGCCGGCATCCGCCGCTCCAGCTTTAACGGACTTGAGGGCAAGGTGCTCTCCCTGTGCAACGGCGCTGACATGGCGTGCGCGACGGACCCGGATTCCGTTCTGCGCGCGGTCGCGGACGTGGCCGCGCGCGACGTGTTGCTCGGCCCCTTCAACGCCTTCACCGGTATGCACGTGGCGCGCTTCCAGCAGCTGCGGGCTAGCGGCATGCCCCCGCGCGAGGCAGTCAAAGAATCGGGGCTTTCGCTTCTCGACGCCACCGTGGCCCCCCAAATCCTCTACGAACTCCACCTGATCCTCTCCGCCGCCGGGCGCCACGCGAGTGCCGCGAGCCCCACGCCTGTAGAGCAGCAAGCCGCCATCGCTCTCGCGGCTGCGGCGCCGGAGCTGGCGAAGGAGGGCGTGACCTGGCAGTGGATGCTCCAGGGATTGAATGGGCTGCGCGGCGCGCTTGGTGACTCGCCAGCCGCCGCCTGGTTCGACGCCATGCTCGAGGTGTTCCGCGCGATCCAGGCTGCGGAGCAGATGTACTGG
Organism: Corynebacterium sp. ACRQP; assembly: GCF_022345915.1. Lineage (NCBI taxonomy): Bacteria > Bacillati > Actinomycetota > Actinomycetes > Mycobacteriales > Corynebacteriaceae > Corynebacterium > Corynebacterium sp. ACRQP. The sequence goes on from NZ_JAKRMZ010000030.1 coordinate 9,360, forward strand.
TGGTTGGAACGCTTCGGCGTGGTTCCCCGCACGCCCACGGGTACGGAGGGGAGGCAGGTGGTGGTGCGGGAGCTCGTCGCAAAGCTGAGTGCTCAGGCAGTGGATGCCGCGGGGCTGCGCGCCGCCTACGACCACCCCGCCAACGCCAACCTGGTGGCATCCGCGAAGTTGGCGGGCGACTTCGGGCCGCGGCACATGTCGTACTACAAGCTGGGCTACACCGACATCCCCGGCGGGTACTCGGTGGAGGGGCGCACCGGCTACGACTACGCGCTGGGCTGGCTCGGCGAGGTGGTCGAGGGGGTTGCCGGGAAGTAGGCAAGAGAAATGCCCACCAGGGTGGACCTGGTGGGCATTAGCTCTTCGGGGGCTTACTTCTCCTTGTCGGAGGAGCCTTCAGCCTCGCCCTCAGCCTTGTCGGTGGACTTGTTGTCCGACTTGCCGGAGGAGCCGTTCATCAGCGTCTCGCTGCCGGTGGCCTTGCCGATCATGTAGGAGGAGGTGTACTCCTCCGCACCGCAGGCGCGCATGACGCCGTCGACTGCCAGCAGACCCAGGGAGATAGCGCCCAGGGCGCCAGCTGCCATGCCGAGCTGCTCCGGATTCTCGATGGAGAACGCGCCCTGGATGCCAGCTGCGCGCTGCGCACGATCCTCGTTGTAGATGCCCAGGCCCTGCTGGATGCGGTTGTTCGCATCCTGGATAGCGCCGTTGATCTGCGCGGAGACACCCTCCAGGCCCGGGATCTGGACCTGGGACAGGATGCCCAGCGGGATAGCCAGCAGCAGCGGAGCGGTCAGGCCCACGATGCCGGCGATGCACTTGCCGTCGAGCTCGCCAGAGGAGCCCTTCTGCTCGGTGCGGGTGTTGTTCTCAACGTTGACGTTGATCTCGATCTCGCGCTCGCCGTAGGACTGTCCATCCGGGCCGACCAGGAGGTAGGTCGCCTTGTAGGTGCCCGGCTTCAGATCCTTGCGCGGGACCAGGGTGACGCCCTCGTCGGTCTTCTTGACCTCTTCGAAGTACTCCTTGCCCTTGGTAAAGATGATGTCGTTCACGTTGTCCGGGAAGGTGACGTTGACCGGGGAGTTGTTCTTGATGCTGGTGTCAATCACGACCGGCAGGTCGTGGTTCTCGCTGATCACATTGCCCTCGGCGGTGCGGGTGCCCTCCGGGTAGATGCCGTAGTCGACGACGCGGACCAGGTCGCCGTTGGAGTTGCGCTCCTCGACGCGGACCACCTTGTTGGCGGAGCCCTTCTTCGCGGTCAGCTCGACGGAGCCGCCGTTGTCCTTGAGGTCAACTAGGTCGTTGCCGCTGACGACGACAACCTTGTTGCCCTCGTCCAGCTTCTTCAGCTCCTTGGCGTCGCCCTCGATGAGGAAGTCGGTCTGCTGACGTGCGCCGGTGGTCTTGGACTCGACGATCTCCAGCTTGTAGCGGTTGATCTCCTGGCCGTTCTTGTTGAACTCGGCGACAATGCCGGTCTCGCCAACCTTGTCAGCCTTCGGACGCAGGACCCACTGGCCGTTCCTCTCCTCCGGAGCCTCGAACGCGTCAGCGCCCTTGACCACACGGAAGCTGTTCTCCTCGTTGACCAGGGTCGCCTGGAACTCAGTGGAGGTGGAGATCTTGTAGGTGTACAGACCGCTGCGCTTCGGCTCGACCAGGGTGATCTCGTACTGCGCGTACGCGCCACGCTTGTCGCTGACCTGGATCAGAGCCTTGCCAGCCTTCTCCTTGCCGGTGACGATGAGCTTGTCGCCGTCGCGCTTGACGTCCACGAACTCCTCGCCCTTGAGGACCTCAACCTTCTCGCCGTCCTCAGACGCGATGGTCGCCTCGGCGTTCCAGCCCATGGTGGTGTTCTCCGGGGTCACCTCAGCGCTGCGGCCCGGGGTGATCTCGAAGGTGTAGCGCTCGAAGACGTAGCCGTCCTCGGAGACGTTCTCGATGACAAGGGTGCCCTTGGCGTCGCGCTTCGGGGTCACCTTGATCTCGGAAGCGTCCTTCGCCGGCTGCTCAGCCAGCAGGTCCTTGCCCTCGGCAACCTGGAACTTGGTGCCGTAGAGCTTCAGCTCGTTGTCCGCGGTGATGGTGTAGTTCATCTCGCGGACCGGGGACGGCTCGACGGTGTAGGTGTAGGTCTTGATCGGCAGATCGCCTTCGACCTGCGGCAGCTTTTTGCCATTTTCGTCCAAGAGCGGGTTGCCATCGGCGTCAGTCTGGTCGACCTTGCCCTTGACGTACTCCACAACCTTCACGGTGCGGGTCTCGCCTTCCGGAACCGGCTTGAACTTCAGCTTGAGATTATCCTTGTCGCCGAGCTTCGAGCCGTCAGTACCCTCGGTGAGATACTCGCCGCCCTCTTCGACGACCAGCCAGTTGAACTCCTTGGAGCCACGGGTGATCTCAACGGTCGCACGGTCCCTGACCGTACGCTCGATCTCCTGGTTCTCCAGCTCCTCGACCTCACGCTTAGAAACGTCGATGATCCAGACAGCTGCAAGACGGCCGTTCTCGTCCTTGACGTGGACGGTGACCTGGCCACCCTTCTCATTGGTCGGGGTGACGATCCACTTGTCACCCTTCTTCTCGAGCTTCGCCACGTCATCGCCCGCGACGATTTCTGCGGTGTAGTCCTTGACGTACTCGATCTCAAGGGTTTCCGGCTTCTCGGACTTGTACTCCAGCTCGCGGTTGTAAATAGTCGGGCCAGCGTTCTTATCCTCGATCAGCTTCAGGGTGTACTTGTACTCGAAGCCGTTCTCGTCAGTGAAGACGATCTCAACGTCGCCAGTTGCATTCTCCTTTGGGGTAACAACCCAGACGTCGCCGTCACGCTCGATGGTGACCTTCTTGTCGCCGTCGCCCAGGATCTTGTAGTCGCCACCGCGGTACTCGATCTTCGCGGTGGAGGTGTTCAGGATCTCGCGGGTGACATCGAACTTGGAGGTTTTGTTCTCCACGGTCACGATGTTCTCGCGAACCTCGCCACTGTCCTCGGTGATACGCACGATGACGGGGCCGGTGTAGTCCTCGCCAGCCTTGACGGTGAGGGTGCCCTTTTCCTCGTCCTCGAGAACATCAACCTCACCGTGCTTCGGCTTGATGAGCTTGCCGTTCTCGTCGTAGCCCAGGCCCCAGTCGATCTCCTCGCCCGGCTTCCACGGGATGGTGGTGACGCGGTCCTCGCTACCGGCGTTCAGGGTGTAGAAGTAGTTGTTCACATTGACGTTCAGGGAATCCTTGACCGCAACGGTGTCGGTGACCTTGATGCGGTAGATGTGCTGGTTGCCCTGCTCATCGGTGATGAGGATTTCGACCTCGCCCTCGCCCTCGAAGTCTTCGCGCGGGGTAATGACGAGCTTGCCGTCCTCGGAACGCTCGACGATGACGATGTCGGAGCCCTTGATGATCTCAAAGGTCCACTTGTTGCCGATCTTCTCCGGCAGCTCAATGACCTTGGACTTCTCGCCGTAGGTGAAGCCAGCGAAGTAGTAGTACTCCGAAACTTCCTTCACGCGCTCGTAGTACTTCTCAACGAAGTACTTCTCCACGTCGGTGACCGTGGTGGTCACGGTGGTCTCCGGCTGCTTCACGGTGCTCGTGACCGTCTCAGTCACTGCCGGGTTGGTGGAGGTGACGGTGGTGACCGGCTGCGTGGTGACGGTCTCGGTGACAACCTCGCCCGGCTTGGTGGTGACAACCGGGGTGTCGGTGACAGTTTCGGTGACAACCTCAGAGTTGCCCGGCTCAGTCACGGTGGTGACGTGCGGCTCCGGGGTTACAGTCTTGGTGACAACCTTCGGCGGGTTGGAGTCGGTCTCGTTGACGGTGGTGACGTGCGGCTCCGGGGTGACGGTCGTAGTGACAACCTTGCCTGGTACCTCACGGGTGCTGACGGTGGTGTACGCCGTCGGCAGCGTGGAGCGCTCGGTCACGGTGGTGGCCGGCTTGGTCCGCGTCGTGGTGTAGGTCGTGTTCGGCAGAGTCTTCGTGGTGGTGACCTCCTGCGGGCGGGTCACCGTGGTGGTCACCTCAGGCGTGGTGGGGATCGTCTCCACGATGCTCGGCGGGGTCTTCGGCGGGTTCGGATCCAGACCCGGCTGCGGGACCGGGATCAGACGCTGGAAGGACTTACGCGGCACGATGTTGTAGTCGTACTCGAGCGGCACCAGGACGGTGACGTACTCGCCCGGCTTCACAGTCTTTGCAATCTCGTCGTGGCGGGGGAGCTTGGACAGGTAGTAGCTCGGCTGACCCTTCGGTGCCTGATGGTGCAGAATGCGGAAACCGGTCAGGTTCTCAAACGCGGACTGGCTCACCTTGCCGTTGACGACATCCTCGCGAGCCTGGTTCAGGTAACCCAGCTGGTTGGACAGCAGCGCGCGCAGAATGCCGTTCTTGGTCAAAATGGCGCCAGCCTTGGACTGATCGCCGTTTGCGTAGGCCTTGTAGTCCTTCTGCAGTTCCTTGACCACGTTGATGGCCGCGATACGGACATCCTCGCTAATGGCATCGCCGTTGCCGACGCGACCGGAAGCACCGGTGAGCTTGCGGACCTGGTAGTTGCCGGTATCCCACGGGTTACCGAGACCCCAGTCGATGCACCAGCCCGGGCCAGCGCTGGACGGCAGCAGGTCGATGGACTGGTCGTCCTTCGGGGCCTGCTTCAACATCTGGTCGTAGCGAGCCAGGTCTGCGCCGCTGAGCTTCTCGTAAGCACCGACGATCTGCTGGCTGGAAGTGTTCTCGTTTGCGGCCTCTGCGAGCGGAGCGGATACGACCGCGCCCGTAGCCATAACACCAGTGACCATTGCGGTCATGATGCGCTTTTTCAGGTTTGCGTTATGCAACGTCATAGTCCTTCAACGTCTAGGGAGATATTCGAAGCAGCCTGGAGAGTTCCTGAACACGGACCCCAAAACTGACAGACCCCTATTCAATCGCAATGAACCGACGAAAAGAAGTCCTTAACCCCACTGAAAGCCATAAAAGTCCAGATATTAAGACAAAACTCATAACTCCACCCCGCTGACCTCGACCTTTGTCCAACTTTTCCACACAAAAAAATCGAGTGATCTTCACCACAAAACCCGCAATTGTTCAACAAACCGGCATTGAAACGCCGAAAACCCGGTGCCGTACTGGCACCGGGTTTCACAGGTTAAAGGCGGTTCTTACTTGGAAGAATCCTGCTTCTCAGAGGAGGAAGAGGAAGAGCTTTCGCCCTCGCCCTTATCAGCCTCAGCCTGGGACGGCTTGCCAGAGGAGCCGTACATCAGGAACTCGCTGTCAGTTGCCTTACCAAGCTGGTAGGAGGAGGTCACTTCCTCCTTGCCGCAGGCACGCATGACCTGATCAACGATGAGCAGACCGACGGTGATCGCTCCGAGTGCGCCGGCAGCCATGCCGAGCTGCTCGGTGTTCACGCCCTGGAACGCACCCTGGAAGTCAGCGGCGCGCTGCGCACGATCCTCGTTGTAGATGCCCAGGCCCTGCTGGATGCGGTTGTTCGCATCCTGGATAGCGCCGTTGATCTGCGCGGAGACACCCTCCAGGCCCGGGATCTGGACCTGAGACAGGATGCCGACCGGGATAGCCAGCAGCAGCGGAGCGGACAGGCCAACCAGGGAAGCAATGCACTTGCCGTCAAGCTCGCTGGAGGAGCCCTTCTCCTGGACCGTCGTGTTCTGCTGGGTGATGTTGATGATCACCTTTTCCTTGTCGTTGAGCTTGCCGTTCTCAACCGGAACCACCATGAGCTTGACGCCGCCGTCCAGGTGAGCACCCGGCAGGACATGCAGCTTGCCACCCTCGGAGACCTCAATCTCCTTGCCCGGCTCAAGGCGCTTCTTCTTGGAGCAATCGTCGTTGTAGCAGACGTAGACCTCGACCGAGTTCTCGCCACCCTTGACGTTGATGTCAAAGCCCTTGTCGCGGGAACCATTAGCGTTGACGTCCGGCGGGGTAAGACCCTCAGCCGTACCCGGGATCTCCATCTCGACGAGGCGGACCGGGTTGCCCTCGGAATCACGCTCCTCGACAAGGATGGAACCAGACTTGTTCTCAGTCGGCTGGATGAACAGCTGACCCTTGGAGTCCGGCGCCGCGTTGGTGATCAGGTCCTTGCCACGGACCACGTGCAGAGTGTTGCCCTTGCCCGGAATGATCTTGTCGTTGAAATCGCGCTTGTAGACAACGCGCTCCTCGACGAACTTCAGCGGGGTCGGCTGCTCCACGATCTCGATCGTGTGGCGCTTGACCACCTTGTCGTTCTTGTCCACCTCGACGACGGTGACGGTCTTGCCGATGGAGTCCTTGCCCTTCGGAGTCAGGATCCACTTACCGGTCTTCTCGTCGATCTTGACGTTGACGTACTCCTTGCCCTCATCGACGCGAATCTCGTTCTTGTTGATTCGGGTGATGGTGAAGCTGCCGTCCTCGGTGAGCTTGAAGTTCTGCTCGCGGGACTCGGAGCTGCCGCCCTTGCCGTTTTCGCCCGGGACGACGTCGATGTTGTAGATGACGTAAACGTCGTCGCCCTTCTTGATCTTGACCTGGGTCTTGCCCTCAGCGCCGTCCTTCGGGGTGACGATGATGGTGTTGCCGTCCTTGGTGACGTCAACCAGGGACGGTTCGGTGACCTCGTAGTCGGAGCCCTCCGGGATCGTCAGAGTCAGCTTCGAGGTCGGGTTGAGGGTGATGTTCTCCTCGCGCGGCTCGGACGGCGTGACGTTGAACTGCCAGGTCTGGAACGGCAGATCACGGGAGTTCAGGTTGTGAATGATCACAGTGCCCTTAGCGCCCGGCTTAAAGTTGACCTTGCCGTTCTCGATGCTCTCGACGAGCTCCTCGCCCTCGACGACCTTGAGGTTAAGCTTCTGGGTCTCGCCAGCAATCCGAACATCGTCGCCAACCTTGACGTCGATCACGCGGTCCTGGACCTTGCTCTTGGTGACGTTGAGGGTCCACTCAGCAACGGTCTTGCCGTTCGGGGACTTCTCAGCGACGACGATCTGGCCCTCGAAACCAACCTTCGGCAGCACGCGGAACTTGCCGTCCTCGGTCTTTACCAGGGTCGCGTTGTCCTTGCCCTCAATGATTTCGAAGGTGTTGCTCTCGTTGCCCGGCTTGAACTCGGCGGTGTTGCGGTCCTTCAGATCCTGGGTGAACTTCGGGATCTCGTACTGAGCGTCCTCTTCCTTCGGCTTCGCCGAGATGGTGTAGACGCCAACCAGCACGCGCTCACCGTTGCCATCCTTCGCGTACAGGTTGAAGATGCCGGTGCCGTTGTTTTCGTTGTGGATCTTAAAGCCGTTATCGGTCGGCTTGATGTCCCAGTTGTCTTCGTTGCCGCCGGTCTGGATCAAATCCCAATCGTCGCCGGAGGTCTTGACGTCGACATCCGTGCCCTCTTCGATGAGGTGGGTCTCAACGTCGACCAGCACGTTGGCGCCCGGGCGGATGTCCAGGGTGTAGGTGTGGGTCTTGCCCTCGGCGTCCACAGCCTTGAGCACAACCTTGCCCTCGGCGTTCGGCTTCGGAGTGATGATCCAAAAGCCGTCGCGCTTCTCGATGGACTCGATGAGGTCCTCGCCGGAGACGATCTCCGGCTTGTTCTCAACGTTTTCAATCTCCAGCTTGTAGGAGTTGGCGTTACCGATCACGCGGGTCTGCGTGTACTTGTCGGAGGTGGCGTCGATGTTGAACTCGTAGACGTTCTTGTTGCCCGTCTTCTCGCCCTTGTCGTTCTTCTCAAACACCTCGATCTTGACGTTGCCCTTGAGCACGCCGTCGTTGATCTTGACGTTGAGCTTGCCGTCCTTCTCCTCGGTGGTGACCAGGCCCTTGCCCTCGACGATCTCGTAGTCCCAGCCTGCCGGGATGTCGATGTTCTGGTTCACACCGGAAACACCCACGTTGAAGTAGTGGTTGTTCACGGTGACCTCGCCGGTGGTCTCCACGGTGGTGGAATCGTTGACCACGTCGATGACGTACTCGTGGCGGTTGCCCTCGTTGTCCACGACAACGATGCGGACCTTGCCGCGGCCTTCCTTCTTCGGGGTGATCTTGAGGATGGCGGTGCCGTCCTCGCGGACCTCCTTGGTCACCTCGACCAGACCGTTGGAATCGTCGACGAAGTCGATGTCCCAGGAGCCGAGGTTCTTGACCTCGATCTCCTCGGTCTTCTCGCCGGTGCGGAAGTCGAAGGCGTAGTCGTAGTGGCGGAAGTAGCGCTCGACCTCCTTGGTGGTGGTCTTCTCTTCGCGCTGGGTGCTGGTGACAGTGGTAGCCACGTACTTCGTCTCCGGCGCAGCGGTGACGGTAGCGGTGGAGGTCACGGCCGGCTTGGTCTCCGTAACCGTCTCAACCTTCGGCTCGAGGGTGCGGGTGGCGTACTCGGTCTGCTTCGCGCCGGTGACGGTGGTCGTCGGGGTGACGGTCTTGGTCTCGGTGACGTACTCCGGCTCGCCCACGACGGTCTGGGTCACGGTCCGGGCCGGGGCGGTCTTGGTGATGGTGACGTCCGGTGCGGACTCCTTCTTGGTCTCAGTGACGGTGGAGACCTCCGGGCGACGGGTGGTGGTGACCGTCTTCTCCGCCGGAGTGACGGTAGCGATCTCTTCCTGCACCGGCTGGACGTACTGCGTCTTGGTCACCGTCGGCTGGACGGTCTCTTCCTTGATGTAGTCCGGCGAACCGACCTCAACCGTCTTGGTCACGGTCGGGCGCTCGGTGACAGTCTTGGTCGTGGCCGGGGCGGTCTCCCACTCGGTCTTGACCGTCTGGCCTTCCTTCACGCCCGGTTCGAAGCCCTCGAGGCCCGGCTGCGCAATGGTGATGATGCGCTGGTTGGTCGGCTCCTTGGACAGGTCCTCGTACACGTTGTAGGAACGCGGCAGCAGGATGGTGACGTACTCGCCATCCTTGACGTCCAGGCGGGAAGAAGCAGCGTCGTTCAGGGCCAGGTAGTAGTTGGCCTGGCCGGTCTGCTCGAAGTAGCTCTTGCGCACCTCGAAGCCGGTCCACTGCAGGAACTGCTGTGCGGAGATCGGCTTCACGCCCGGAACCTGGACGTTGCGGGAGCCAGCAACCCAGCCGCGCAGGAGGTTCAGGGTCTCCTTGTTGTTGGACAGCAGCGCCTGCAGTGCCACGTTCTTGGACATTGCATCGGCGTTCTTGCCCTGCTTCACGTCCGTAAGCATGAGCTTGGTCAGGTTAATAGCGGCGCGCTCAATATCCTCGTCGATCTTGAGGTTGCCGCCCATGTCGCCGTTAAAGCCGTAGAAGCCGGAGGTGCCGTCGAGCTTGCGCACCTCATATGCAGTGTTAGTGCGCGGGACATCGAGGTGGCGGTCGATGCACCAGCCCGGGCCGAGCGGGGTCCAGTACTGGCCCGAGTCCCGGTTCCACTCCTGCTTCAAGTTGTAGTCGACAGCGACCTGCTCAACGGAGGAGTCGAGGGCGGAGTACTGGCTAGTAATACGCGAGTCTGCGTCTGCGGCGGGAGCGACAACGGCTGCACCACCGAATGCAACTGCACCGGAGACCAGGGTGGCCATGATGCGCTTTTTCAGGTTTGCGTTATGCAACGTCATAGTCCTTCAACGTCTAGGGAGATATTCGAAGCAGCCTGGAGAGTTCCTGAACACGGACCCCAAAACTGACAGACCCCTATTCAATCGCAATGAACCGACGAAAAGAAGTCCTTAACCCCGCTGAAAGCCATAAAAGTCCAGATATTAAGACAAAACTCATAACTCCACCCCGCTGACCTCGACCTTTGTCCAACTTTTCCACACAAAAAAATCGAGTGATCTTCACCACAAAACCCGCAATTGTTCAACAAACCGACGGTCAGCGGTCCAGCGGGCCCGAACTTCTGTCGCCGCGGACCCGCTTGAGCACATTCTCAGCGGAAATCAAACACATGGGCACGCCCACCCCCGGCGTCGTGGTCGCTCCAGCGTACATCAGCGACTCCACCTTCCGGCTTGTGTTGGAGCCGCGCAAGAACGCGGACTGCCGCAGCGTGTGCGCGGGCCCGATGGACCCGCCGGACCAGGCGTGGTAGCGCTCGGCAAAGTCCGCAGGCCCGAGCGTTTGCTTTACGACGATCCTCCGGCCCAGCCCCGCAACCCCACACCGTGACGCAATCTGCTCGATCGCCGCGTCCGCGATCCGCTGCACCTGCTCCGAGGCTTCGCCGCGGTACATGTCGCCGTGGCCCACCGACGGATCCGCGGGCACCGGCACCAGCACGAACAGGTTCTCGTGGCCGGCAGGCGCCACAGACGGATCCGTCGCCGACGGCTTGGACACGTAGATGGACTGCGACGCGCCCAGTGGGCGGCTAGCAACCGGTCCATTAAATACAGCATCGAAGTCGTCGGACCAGTCGTCGCTGAACAGGAAGTTGTGGTGGGCCAGCCCCGGGATTTCGCCTTCGACGCCCAGCATGACCAGCACCGTGCCCAGGCCGGGGTCGCGCGGGGCGAACCAAGACTCGTCGTAGGTGCGCTTACTCTTCGGCAGCAGGCGGGTTTCGGTGTGGTGGAGGTCCGCGGCGGAGATGGTGAGGTCGGCGGGGAGCCTTTGGCCGTCGATAAGCATTACGCCCCTGTCCTCGATGGCCGCGACCTCGGAGTTGAAACGGAACCGCGCGCCGTGTTCGACGGCGAGCGCGTAGAGCGCGTCCATGACCGCGGCGAAACCGCCCTGCGGATACAGCACCCCCTGGGTGAGGTCGGTGTGGCTGAGCAGGTGATACATGCTCGGCGTGCGGCTCGGGTGCGAGGAGAGGAACACCGACGGGTACGTGAGCATCTGGCGCAGGCGCGTGTCTGTGAAGCGCTTGGCCACGAACCTGTCCAAGGGTTCGGTGAGGCAGCGCGCGAGGCGGGTGTACTGGCCGCGGATGCGCTTCAGCGGCTCGAGGGAGCGGAAGTTGGTGTACAGGAAGTTCTGGATGGCCAGGTCGTAGGTCTCCTCGGCGCTATCCAGGTATTCCAGGAGCTTGGCGCCCGCGCCCGGTTCGAGCTGCTCGAAGAGCTTGGCGGCGTTGTCACGGCCGGAGTGGACGTCGATGGGCTCGCCTGTCTCCGGGAAGAGGCGGTAGGCGGGGGCGAGGGGCTGGAGATTGAGGAGGTCCTCGGTGCGTTTGCCGAAAAGCCCGAAGAAGTGGTCGAACGCGTCCGGCATGAGGTACCAGCTCGGGCCGGTGTCGAAACGGAAACCGTCGACGGTCTCGTTGCCGGCGCGGCCGCCGTAGGTAGGCAGCTTTTCCACCACGGTGGTGTCGATGCCCTCACGGGCCAACAACGCCGCGGTGGCCATGCCGGCCACGCCGGCGCCGATCACGATGGCTGACTTCGGTTGCGGTTTCATTGCTTCCTTGCGTTTGCGAGCGCTTTTGCCGTCAGCGCGAGCTTGATGTGGTTGGGCACGCTGATGCGGGTGGTGCGCAGCTCGGCTGCCGGGGTGGCGGCGATGCGGGCGTTGAGCTCCCTGAACAGCGCCCCGGCGGCGGCCACTCCCCCGCGGGCCGCCGGCGGCAGCAGCGGGATGGCCGTGTGGGCGCGGTCGAGTTCGTCGGTGATTTGGCTGGTGAGGGTGGACTTTAGGGCGTCGTCAAGCGGGGGGTCGAAGTACGCGCGGCCGAGCGCGCGGCTGTCCTCCCCGAGGTCGCGCAGGAAGTTCACCTTCTGAAACGCGCTGCCGAGCGCGCGGGCGCCGTCCTCCAGCTCGCGGCGGTGCGGGGTGTCGCGGCCGCGCAGGAAAATGTCCAGGCACATCAAGCCGATGACCTCAGCGCTGCCATATATATAGGTATCCAGCTCTTCCGGCGTGAAAGCGGTCTGCGTCAGATCCGCGCGCATGGAGGCGAAAAAGGCGCGCACGTGGTCCTCGTTGAGGCGGCACTCGCGGAACGTGCGCGCCCACGCGTGCAGCACCGGATCCGTGTGGAAGCGGTGGGCCGGCGCGTGCAGGACTTGCTCTTCGTACAGGTCAAGGGCCGTTTCCGGGCATTCGTTGGCCTGGGCGGTGGTGCCGTCCACGATCTCGTCCGCGATGCGCACCACCGCGTACAGGTTCCGGATGTGGGTGCGCTCCGGCTCCGGCAGCGTGCGCACGGCCAGGGAAAAACTCGTGGAATACTGCGCGATCACCTGCGCCGCCGCCTTGTCCGCCATGGCGTCGAAGCGGGAGAGGTAGGTGTTCACGCCTTGGGAGCTTACCGTGGGCGGGGGGCGAGATTGGCCGCATGCCGATTCTCACTTTCGCACTTGTTCTACCAGCGGTTTCGGAGTTTGATTCGCAGTGTGGGGGTTGAAAGTGCGAATCAGGTGCGCCGGTAGGTGGTACTGCGCTGTCCCTGGCCACCGAGCATGACCACGTGGGCGTGGTCTAACAAAGGCTCCAACGCGTAACGCAGCTGAGCCGGCGACAGACCCGTGGTGGCTTGCAGTTCCTTGAGCGTGACAGCGCCGGCGGGCGGAATCGCCTGGTACACGGCAGGAACATTCTTACCCAGCGCAGCGAGGCTCTCTGCCCGGACGGTGAAATCGGAATGCTGTCCCGTGGACTGCCCGGTCAAGGAGAACACCCCGTCCGACTCCACGATGGCGCCAGCGCCTACAAGTTTTCGCAGCATGTTTCTGCAGGACTGCGCTCCAAGTGGCGAGTAGCGCTGCGTTATTGCTTGGAAGGAGGTGGCTCCGTGATTCTGCAGCTCTACAAGCAGATCCTCCTCCGTCGGTGTGAACTGTTCGCCGCCGCTTTGCAGCCCTTTCAACCAGGTGTTTTGTTCCTCTGTGAAACGGGAACCGCGCGGGAAGAGCACTTTGAACTCCACGCCGTTGTCAATAAAGCGCGGCTTTGGCAGGCGAGCCTCCCTCGTCGCAGCCAAGATTTCCTGGATGCCGCCGCCCTCGCCTTCGATGACGCGCTCACCATCTTCTGTTCGGAGGTAGCGCGCTATCTCGTACAGCCTCTTGTTCACCGGCGATTTTGTCAGAGCGGGGCTCTCTAGCTGTGACACAGACAGTCCGCGCAGCCCACCCGGGCTGACCACGATGAGCATCCGCTCCGTGATGCGAATTTCAACCTTCTTGCCCACATCCACCGACGGACCCAAGTCCCGGTGCACCAGGGCATTCGCCAACACCTCGCGGATCGCACTGGGAGGAAACTCTGGTTCGTCCACCAGGTGCCCGCTGCTCGTGTACCGGCTGACGGTGTCTGAATTCTGCCGAATCCACTCCATAGCCTCCGTCAGCATCACCGGCAAAGGCCCTTCTATCTCTGTGAGATTCCTGTTCCGGCCCACGCCCTCACCGCGGGAAAGGCGCACCGCAGCCGTGGCGCCGAGTGCCGGCTCAACAGACTGTGGCAAGTACCCCAGTGCGTACAGGCCGCCGAAGCGGACGTTGCCCTCACTGTCGGTGACGTTGGTGACCTGCAACAGCTGAGCATCGTCATCGATTTTGGAGATGCGAGAGCGAGAGCCCCGCACAGCCCTCAAAAACCCCGTGAGCACCTCATTATCCAGGACTCCAGCATCAGTTCCCGGCACGGACTCGAAATCGAAGTGCGACTGCTGCCTCTCGGCCAGCGCCGAGAGCTCCAGCATCTTCAGGTCGTTGGAGTTCATCACGTAATCGCCGTCTGCCTGCCGCAGATACGGTTTGCCGTCGTAGTTCGCAGGCTTCCCGGAGGGCAACAGTGGCGTGACTTCAACGACCACCACGTTCTTCCCCTCCAAGGACAGGTGCGTGAACTCCAACTGTGGCGCGGGTTTGACCGCCGCCCGGTTCACGCTGGTCACCTTCTTTTCCATCTGCGCTGGGTGGTCAACCCCGGTGACCTCAAAGCCCCTGCGCTCGCTCACCCCGAGGAGAATTGCGCCCGATTGCGGCATGTTGGCAAACGCGCACAGCGTTTCCCCAATGCTTTCTGGGACTCCCCCACCTGCGGTTTTGCACTCAACCAGCGTGGTGTCATCTCCAAACGCACGCAACTGGGAGAGCGTCTCGCGCAACTGCCCCTCAGTCCAAGTCATGGTTGTGAGTGTATTCTCACTTTCGCACTTTGTCTACCTGCGTTTTCGCAGTTTGATTCGCAGTGTGGAGGCGGTAAGTGTGAAAGTTCTGCCACAGAGCAACCGTCGCAAAGCAAAAAGCTCCCTCCGCAACCGGAGGGAGCAATCTGTGGAGCATAGGAGAATCGAACTCCTGACATCCTGCTTGCAAAGCAGGTGCTCTACCAACTGAGCTAATGCCCCGCGTACCCAAGGGTACCGTGGGCCTAGCAAGAATCGAACTTGCGACCTCATCGTTATCAGCGATGCGCTCTAACCGACTGAGCTATAGGCCCTTGGAACGAATAGGAATATTACAGAGCACCCACAACAGCTCCAAATCGCCAGCGTACGGCCCATAAAAGAGGCATTTGCTTATCGACGTTCCACCCTCCCGGTAAGCAGGGGTAATAGGCGGGGGTAGGCGTTGCGATAAGTGGTGAACAATCCGCGCTGTCCTGGGGTTTTGTGCGTCTTTGCAGGTGAGGGGGCTGCCCTCGGGTTCGTGGGGTGTTTTGGCAGGGGCTGATTGGTGAACAATCCGCGCCCGTGCGGGCCGCAAACGTTGAACAATCCGAACCAAGTGTTGAACGATCTTACCCCGGTTTACCTGCGCAAACTCCTTGCATAAAATCATGGACATCGAAGCAGCCCATGTCCACCACAACGCACAAAGGAGCAACGAGATGCGCACACAGACCAAGGCCCTCGCCGCCGCGCTCGCAGCAGCACTCGCCTTCACTGGCCTCCAGCCGGCCGCCGCCGACGACGCCTCCGCACTCGTTGACCTCGAGGCTGCCGAGTACGCCATCGACTCCGACAACGACGGCCTCCCCGACGACTGGGAAACCGAGGGCGTCGTACTTCACGACGGCACCGAGCTCGCCCTGCCCGACTGGGGCGTCGACCCCAACCGCCCCGACCTGTTCCTCCAGCTCAACTGGATGGAAGACCACAACGGCAGGTCCTTCGCGCCGTCCGCGGAGGCGCTGCAGGACATCGTCAAGCTTTTCGACGACCACGGCATCGCCCTCCACATCGACGCCGGCGAGACCTACACCAACATCCCCAACTACACCGAGTTCCACGGCGGCGAGACCGTGGCCTACTCGCAGTACTACTTCGCCGACCAGATCACCGGCGTGCGCCTGCTCCAGGACATCGACACCTACCTCGGCGACCGCTCCAACGCCTTCCGCCTGGGCATCATCGGCGACCAGATCGACCGCGGCGACTACACCACCGGCGTCGCCCTCGTCGGCGACAGCGCCTTCTTCGTGGCCAACAACGACCAGATCGACACCGACGAGCAGCTCCGCAACGCCATCCTCCACGAGTTCGGCCACACCCTCGGTCTGCGCCACAACGGATCCGCGGACGTCACCCGCAAGCTGCCGCGCAGTCAGGCCACCCCGGCCGAATACCTCTCCGTGATGAACTACGACCACGAGTTCACCCACTTCAACTACTCCGAGGAGGCCTACATCGCCGAGGGCCCGAACGGCCCCGTCGAGGTGCCCGCCGACTGGGACTCCCTGGTCCTGGACACCCCGCGCATCGGCCACGACGCCCTCGAGCTCGGCGCCCGCACCGTCTCCCACGGCGCAGCGCCGGCGGTTGCGGCTTCACAGGCGCAGGCTTCTCAGGCGGCCACGGCCACGCCCGCTAAAGACTCGCCCGCCGAGGCCGCTCCGGCCAAGGCCGCAGACGTGAACGTCGCCGCGATCGTCGGCTCCGTGGTCGCAGCTCTGGCCGTCCTGGGCATCGCGGGTGCAGGCTTCGCCGCCATGAACGGCCTGCTCCCCTTCTAGCCCAGCGCCCCGGTTCCGCATGGGCTTTTTTCGTGGGTGCTGGCCAATAGTTGGGGTCGCCGGGGTTGTCCGCAATGCGGAGTTGCTGGACCCCAGTCGTCGGGATTTTGTACGAATCGACATTTCGGTCTCTTTCGGGCCTGCAAACACACAGGTCGGCAATTTGCAGTGTTGATTCGTACAAAAACTGGGCACGGGCCAATAGTTGGTCGACCCGGAATTGTCCGCAATGCGGAGTCCGCGAGCGATGAAGGCGGGAATGGCGAAGTCGATACCTTGAGGTCGATGGTTGCAGGTCAGAGCCTTTCGACGAAAAGCCGCCGGAACAGGGCTCAAACCTGTGACCAGGAACTATCGACATCGAGGTATCGACATGGGGTTTTGAGGGGCCCGGCCCGGAGACCAGCCCCTACTTCGCCCGGTTGGACATGGTGAAGTTGATGCCGCCGACCAGGTCCGCGATGGCGTTGTACATGATCACCGTCAGCGGGGCCATGATCACCTGGAACAGGAAGCCCACCAGGCCGAACAGGCCCGCGGCGGACATGGCCAGTTTCATGTCCACCACCTGGTCGCCTCCGACGCCTCCGATCAGCGAATTCACTGAATCCACCACCCCGGCGCGCTCCAGCCCGTAGTAGACCAGCAGGCAGGCGGCCATCCAGGCGATGAAGCCCAGAAAGGCCAGCAGCGTTGCCACTTTGAAGGTGGAGCCGGCGCCGATGTGGCGCACGGTCACTTTGCGGACAGCCACGGGCTACTCCTTGTCCTCGTCGGCCTGGGAATCAGAGGAACCGGCGGAGCTGTCGTCGCTAAGCGCTTGCTCGAGGGTCTTCTGCCCGGTGGCGACTGCGGTGGCTTCCTCCTCGCCTTCGTCCTCGACGTTGCGGTCGATGGCGAGCAGCTCGACGCCGCCGGCAAGGTCCACCAGCCGCACGCCCATGGTCGCGCGGGACGACGGGCGAATCTGGTCGACCTCGGTGCGGATCACGCCGCCGGCGGAGGTGATGGCGAAGATCTGGTCGTCCTCCGCGACAGAGAGCGCGCCGATGAGTTTGCCGCGCTTCGGGCTGTACTTGAAGGTCATCACACCCATGCCGCCACGGCCCTGCGCGTTGTACTCCTCGATGGCGGTGCGCTTGCCGTAGCCGCCGGAGGTGGCCACAAGCAGGTATTCGCCGTCCTTGGCCACGGTCATGGCCAAAAGCTGGTCGTCGCCCTTGAAGCGCATGCCCTTCACGCCGGCGGTGGCGCGGCCCATCGGCCGCAGCTGCTCGTCGTCGGCGGAGAAGCGGATGGACTGGCCCTGTTCGGATACCAGCAGCAGGTCGTCGTCCTCGCCGACAAGGGAGGCGCCGATGAGCGCGTCGCCTTCGTTGAGGTTGATGGCGATCAGGCCGGCGGAGCGAGCGGACTCGTAGTCGGTGAGGCGGGACTTCTTCACGCGGCCGTCGCGGGTGGCCAGGACCAGGTACGGGGCGTCCTCGTAGGTCTGGATCTGGATGATCTGGGCGATCTTCTCCTCCGGCTGGAACTCCAGCAGGTTGGCCACGTGCTGGCCGCGGGCGGTGCGGCCAGCTTCCGGCAGCTCGTAGGCCTTGAGGCGGTAGACGCGGCCGAAGTTGGTGAAGAACAGGATCCAGTCGTGGGTGGAGCAGATGAAGAAGTTCTTCACCACGTCGTCCTGCTTCAGCTCGGCGCCGCGCACGCCCTTGCCGCCGCGTTTCTGGCTCTTGTAGGCGTCGACCTTGGTGCGCTTGGCGTAGCCGGTGGAGGTGATGGTGACCACCACGTTTTCGCGGGCGATGAGGTCTTCTTCGGTGACGTCGCCGGTGGCGGCGACGATGCGGGTGCGGCGCTCATCGCCATACTTATCGACGATCTCCTTGAGCTCGTCGCCGACAATTGCACGCTGGCGCTCCGGCTTGGCCAGGATGTCCTTGTAGTCCGCGATCTGTTCTTCGATGGCGGCCAGGTCGTCGATGATCTTCTGGCGCTCCAGGGCCGCCAGGCGGCGCAGCTGCATGGCCAGGATCTCGTTGGCCTGGATCTCGTCGACGTCGAGCAGGTCGATCAGGCCGGCGCGGGCGTCGTCCACAGTCGGCGAGCGGCGGATCAGGGAGATGACCTCGTCCAACATGTCCAGCGCCTTGACCAGGCCGCGGAGGATGTGGGCGCGCTTTTCGGCCTCGTCCAGGCGGTACTGGGTGCGACGGACGATGACTTCGATCTGGTGCTTGACGTAGAAGCGCAGCATCTGGTCCAGGCGCAGGGTGCGCGGGACGCCGTCGACAATGCTGAGCATGTTGGCGGAGAAGTTCGTCTCCAGCGCCGAGTGCTTGTACAGGTTGTTCAGCACCACGCGCGGCACAGCGTCGCGCTTCAGCGTGACGACGATTCGCATGCCCACGCGGTCGGAGGACTCGTCCTCAATCTTGGAGATGCCCACCATCTTGCCGGCGGTGACCTGCTCGGCGATGTTGTGGATGAAGTTGTCCGGGTTGACCTGGTAGGGCAGCTCGGTGATCGTGATGACCTGGCGGTTGCCAATCTCCTCGATCTCGGTCACCCCGCGCATGCGGATGGAGCCGCGGCCGGTGGTGTAGGCGTCCTTGATGCCCTGGTCGCCCACGATCAGGCCCGCCGTGGGGAAGTCCGGGCCCTTCACTCGCTCCATCACGGCGTCGAGGGTTTCCTTCTCCTCGGCGTCGTGGTTCTCCAGGATCCAGTAGATCGCCTCCGCCAGCTCGTTCAGGTTGTGCGGCGGGATGTTGGTGGCCATGCCGACGGCGATGCCGTTGGAGCCGTTCATGAGCAGGTTCGGCACACGCGACGGCAGGACGGTCGGCTCCTGGGTCTTGCCGTCGTAGTTCGGCACGAAATCCACGGCGTTTTCGCGGATGTCGCGCACCATCTCCATAGCCAGCGGAGTCATCTTGCACTCCGTGTAACGCATCGCGGCCGGGCCGTCGTTGCCCGGGGAGCCGAAGTTGCCCTGGCCGTCCACAAGCGGGTAGCGCATGGCCCACGGCTGCGCCATGCGCACCAGGGTGTCGTAGATGGCGCTGTCGCCGTGCGGGTGGTAGTTACCCATCGTGTCCGCCACCGGCTTCGCGCTCTTCACGTAGGAGCGTTCGGGGCGGTAGCCGTTGTCGTACATTGCGTAGATGATGCGACGGTGCACCGGCTTCATGCCGTCGCGCACATCCGGGAGCGCGCGACCCACGATCACGCTCATGGCGTAATCGATGTAGCTGGTCTGCATCTCCTCGTTGATGTCGATTGGTTGAATGCGGTCCAAGCCGCCAGTGGTGTCATCAGCCATGTGGAAGAGTCTAGCGGGCTTCTCCGGGTTTTCCCGGTTGCGGCGTGGTATCAAAGTGGTATGGCTATGACGCTCCGCTTGACCGCAGACGAGGACAAGGCGCTCGTGTTACTCGCGTCCGCATGGGGGTGCTCGAAGCAGGAGGCCGCGCGCCGTGCGGTGGTCACCGCAGCATCGCGATTGCTTGACGACGCCCACGTCACCGACCTCGCCCGCACCCTCATCCCCACCTACGCCAGCATGGAATCCCGGATCCGTCAGGCCCGGTCATGAGGGGTTTTTCCGGCGAGCAGCTCCTCGCCGTCGCCGACGAGTACTGCGCGTTCCACGGCTGCCACGTCCGTTCGTTTGCTGCCCTAGCGGCCAGCGCCGCCGTGCCCGGGGCCCGGCTCCACGGCGTGCCGGTGTTCGACTCCGTGGAGGCAGCCGCTGCGGCGCTGGCCGAGACCATCCGGGCACTCGAGCCTCTGTCCGGGTCCAACACCGGATTCTCGGACGTCGCCGGCGAGGTGTACCGGCGCTGGGCTGAGTGAGGGCCGGATGCTCGTCGATAGGCAACCGCTTTGTACGAATCGACATTTTTCTAGATTTCGTCGCTAAAACCCCAGGTCAAATTTTTTTGTTGTCGATTCGTACAAAACCGCGCTGGGTGAGGATGACCCGCAGCTGGCCAACCAACAATCCCAGCGTGTTTTGCGTGTACCGCAGAGGAGTCCACTGCTGGACCGCAAGCTCCCGGTCGACGGTGTTGTCATAGATTCGTTGCTTCTGTTCCTCGTGATGGATGCCGTCGTAGAACAACGCCAGCCGCGCTTCCGGGAACCCCAGGTCGGCGCGGGTGAGCGGCCGCCCGTCGGCGTGAAACTCCACCTGCTCCTCCAACCGGAGGCCGAATTCCTTGGCCACCTTGGCGGCCAAGAACCGCATCTCGGTCTCTTTCGGCGAATCAGCGCGCGCGCTCGACGCCTTGAGCACCGACGCGAGCCACCGGGTAGCCACACGGTTGTGCCCCGCTTCGGCGATTTCCTCAGGGGAGATGCCGAGGAATCTGCGGCATGCGTCGACGAGCTGGATCGCGCGCAGAAACACCTCTTCGTCCTCAGGTGCATGCACGGGCCACGAGCACTGCTTTGTGCGGATGAGCTTGAGCGCTTGCGCCGCCGCCACTGGTGGCGCGGCAACCTTGATGTGCTCGCCGCGGCACAGAACATGCCACGTCTCCCCTGGTCGTAGGGATTTTCTTATCACGGTAGGAGTGAACTGGGTGCCCCATTTCTTGCGCCCGCACGTAGGCGAGATCAAGACAGTGTCGTGCGCGTCCACAAGGTACGGCAGCCCGTAGAGCGCCAGCGCGCCGAAACCGGCAACTGTGGTGCCCGGGTGCGTGAGCGCGTGGGCGGCCGCGCGGTACTCGGCAGGGACAGGGTAACGCACCTGGCGCGGGTGGCGGACGGAATCGCGGATGACGATGCTGTCCGGGCGCAGCACGTGGCGCGGCACCTGGAACTTCCCGTTCACGCTGGCCATTCCAGGCAACAGACGCCCCGGGTTCGGGTAGAGCAACGCGCCGGCAGTGGTGGCCATGCCGTTGTAGAGGTGGGTCATGCCTAGTTAGACGCTCGCAACCGCTCGGCGGTTCCCTCTCGGACAGGGACTAAGTTGTCGTGCTTTCCCCAGCTCAAGGCGTATACTGCTGCTCAGCCAACATTGTTTCCCGAAAGGCTTCCCATGTCTGCCAAAAACTTCGGCCGCGCGGCCGTCGCCGTCGCCACTGCTGCCTCGCTGGTGTGCGGCGGCGCAACTGTCCCCCACGCGCTCGCGGAGACCACCCAGGTCCAAAGCATCGATTCCCTGAGCTGGCCAGACGTCCGCGTCACCCCGGGCGGGGAGGTGAAGGTGAAGCCGGAGGGCGAGTTCTCCAGCGACGTGCGTTTCTCCGGCGAACGTGACTACTTGGGCTATAGCTTTACGACGGAACCGCGCACCGGCGAAGTCACCATCCGCGTCGCGGACGACGTCTCCCCCGGCGAGCGCACGATGCTCACCGTTGCGGTCAGCGACGGCTTTCGCACCGTACAGCGCACGGTGCAGGTGGACGTGGTGGATCAGCTCGGCGAGATGGCGCAGAAATACCCGGTGGAGTACTACGCGGTGTACACCTCGCTCGACCGGCCCGTAGCGGAGCCGCTTCAGGGTGAGGTGCCCGAGGGCACCACGTTCTCCGTTGTCGCGCCGGAGCACTTCAAGGCTGAGGTGGACGACAAGGGCACCCTCACCGTGACGCAGACAGACTCCCTGCGTTTCCGCTCCAACACCGCTGCGGCTGTGACGGTGCACTACCCGGATGGCTCGGAAGCCACTATAGAAGTGCCGCTACTGACAATGGACGTTGATGAGCAGTCGTTCGAGGAACTTAGACGCGAGGATCTCTCCGACTTCTTCAATTACCTCTATGACCATCGCATTCAACCGGAGTGGCACCACACCGTCATGCGGGGAGACGAGACCGCGGTAGCGCAGTTCGACGGTCCAACCCGGGGCGCCGAGAGTTTCAAGTTTCGCGAGGATTTAGTCCCCTATCTGACCAAGCGCTTCGACGTGGACGTCGATAAGCAAACAGGCCAAGTGGCGATGACCCCGAAGCGGCCCATCAAGACCTCGGGCTCGCAATTTTTCGTCCCGGTGGAGGTGACCTACAGCGACCAGAGCGTTGGCCTGGGTTCCGCGGTGTTCGAGATCGGTGAGCCTGGGTTGTGGGACAACGAGCGGGCCGAGTTGGAGTACAAGAAGGTGGAGGCGCCCACGCCAGGACCGTTCACGTCGAAGCTCGGAGGCGACTTCCCGTATGGCACCTGGTTCGAGCCCTATGGGGAATTCATGCCGGGCTGGACTATCGACGTCGCACGCACCACCGGTGAGGTCACCGTGACTCCCCCGAACAACACCAAGCCCAACATCTCCTTCGAGACCGATGTGGCCGCACACTTCCCGGACGGCTCCGTCAAATACCTCGTGGCCCCGTTCCTCCTGGTGAAACCAGAGAACCCGCAGTCCGAGACCGCTCGTGTGACTTACCCGGATGTGGAACTGCACCCCGGTGAGACCGTCAGCTACTCGCCAGATGGCCTGCCGGACGGCAGCGTTGTCACGATCTTCCACACGAATTACGCCGAAAAGCACGGTGTCGACATCAGGGTCGACTCACGCACTGGCGCATTGACTGTCGCAGCAAAGCAGAACGCTTCCGCGTTCAACCAAGACGTTTTCTTGGACGTGGTATTCAAAGACGGTTCCGACACCAAAGTCGGCGCGAACATAAAGGTGACCGTCCCGGAACCGGAACCAGAGGTCACGCCCGAGCCGGAACCGGAACCCGAGCCCGAGCCAACCCCCACACCCACCCCGGAAC